>CAJQQA010000029.1 GCA_905480355.1 uncultured Flavobacteriales bacterium
CCATCATGCATGTAAGGTGCTGTAAATTCAATATTCCGAAGCGTTGGCACTTTAAACTTACCATCATCATTTGGATTTCCAGTTACTGCTCCACGACCTCTATCTGTAAAGGTAGCATCTAGTCCATTATTGCTGAATCCATCAATTTGCATTGAATACCCTTTATGGCAATGAAAACAATCGGCTCCACTTTGACTTTTAAATAAATCATATCCTGCCCATTCTCCAGGAGTAACAGTTCCCAAAACATCATTTTCACTATTGGAAAGCGTTAGGCTATTCTCAAATTTATACATTACATCATATTTCGATGATCCAGAAATCATTGTTCGAATAAACTGTGCAATTGCTTTTGAAGCCTTTAATGAATCAATTTTCAAGGAATTAAATGCTTTAAAGAACATATTTCTATATTGTACATCCCCTGAAAGTTTAGAAATAACATTGGGCCACTTCTCATGCATTTCAACGGGGTTTTCTACAGGTTCCAATATTTGTTCTTCTAATGTTTTAGCACGTCCATCCCAGAAAAAAGCTTGATTCCAACCTAAGTTAACTAATGCCATTGCATTTCTATTCCCTAATTGTCCGTCGACACCTTCAGAGTACTGATTGCCATCAGTAAATGACAGGTCAGGTGCATGACATGTTCCACACGAAACAGAGTTGTCTATACTAAGACGCTTTTCATAAAACAATTTACGTCCTAATGCGACACCTTCAACAGTCATGAGATTATCTGATGGGATTTGCATCGATGGGAAATGCGATGGGATATCTAAAACATAAGGTGTTTGTGTACTCTCAATTTTGCCTTTCTTGCATGCATAAAACATTGCAATTAGTGAAAATAAAAGAAAGGACCATTTCATTTAAAAGGAAGTTATTGCTGCATTAAAATTTTGAAGAACTTTTAATGTTAATGCATCCTGTCCTGCAGCAGAATGAGAAGAAGATTCGTCTTTAACATCAATAAGCTGAGGTCCTTCAAGAAAAGCTTTCATATCAAGTTTAAGCGAGAAAATATTTTCGTTCTCAATTTTTGCAGCTGATAAGTTTGGAATTGATAAAGACTGTATATTTTCATCAAGCCCAACATGATAGATTACATTATGATTAAATAAGGCAATTCCATCAGGAATTGTATCGACTTTTGCTTCAATTTTCACGAAAATGTAACCTGGATTCCAATCCCAATGCATATCATTTGCATTGACAATATTTAACATACTTTCATTCGGAAAACTTGATGGGTCAAGATGGTTTAATCCTGCTTCTACTCCTATATTCCCTGTTAAAGTTCCAGTAGTATCTGCCAACTCACCATTTACGCGAATAAGTAAATCACCTCTTAACCTGTAATCAAATAAACTCACACCAACTAACTGCTCACTATTGAAGCGAACATCTTGAAAATAAAACTTAATGTCCGTGAACTGGATATCATACCCTTCTTGAGTAGTATGTGTGGCGTCTAAATTTAATATCTCATTACCGAAATATGGCTGAACAACAAGTTTAACGTAAGTATTATTTAATACTGAATTCTCTATCTTATCATCTTTACATGAGCTAAGCATGAGTATTAATAAAAGTAAAGTAAAAATTGATTTAGATTTCATCATACCTCAAATTTAAGCATTTTCTTCCTGATTACCTCATTTAATTTCTCAGTAAAAAAATAAGCAATCGCTATCAAATTATAACATTAAATTGAGTTAACATTCTTATATTGTTATCGAACAAAAAAAATGTAATTTGATTGAGGCTAAGGATACTCTAAAAATTGTGAATGCATCTGCAGGAAGTGGGAAGACCTATAGTCTTGTTAGAGAATATATCCTATTGCTGATCAAAGAAAATTATACAACAAATTTTTCTGGTGTAATTGCTATGACCTTTACCAATAAGGCCGCAATAGAAATGAAAGAACGTATCATCAAAGGTCTTTACTCAATTGGCAAAGTACTTTTAGAAGGTGAAAAGCAAACATCTTTGACACAGGAAATAGCGTCTGAGGCTAAGCTTAATGCTCAAGAAGTACAGCAAAGATGTCGATTGGTATTGCAAGCTATTCTGCATCAGTATGAAGATTTCCATGTGATGACAATTGACAAATTCAACCTAAGGCTAATTCGCTCATTCGGAAAGGACTTAGATATCGCAAACGATTTTGAGGTTGTTTTAGAAGAGTCAGAAGTCATTGAACAAATTGTAGATGATTTGCTAAATCAACTCGGGGAAGAAAATAATAACGATTTGAATAAGCTCATTTTCAAATATGCTGAAGCCAATTTAGAAGAAGGAAATAGTTGGAATATTCGTAGAAAGCTAGTCAATTTTGGTAAAATTTTAACGAGAGAGAAAAACAAAGATAAAGTTGTACAACTGCTGGATGTCAATTTTTCTGTAGAACAATATGGCTTGCTTCATACGCACAGAAAGCAAATGGATGCAACATTTATGATTGAGGCTGATAAAATCTTTCAATTGTTTAACTCTGGAGAAATTGACGAAAGTTCATTGCCAGGAAAATCAAAAACTCAGAAGAGAATTAGAACCATAACAAAGAGCGAAACATTCTTTTTAGGAAATGAATTATTTACAAAAAGTTACATTGAAACACTTGAACATGACTCATTTCCTAGTACGTTAAAAGCAGCATGTTATACTTTCTTAAAGTTCTGGAGTGATAGTGTCCAAGAATATGCTGCGTTAAAATTATTCTTAAATAATTTTTTCAATATGGCGCTTTTACAGTTTATGGCTAAAGCACTTGAAAAGTTAAAAAAAGAAGAACAACTCATTTTAATTTCTGAATTTAATTCCCTCATATCAAAGCTCATCCAGGCAGAGAATACACCATTTATTTATGAACGTTTAGGTACACGGTACAAACATTTTTTATTGGATGAATTTCAAGATACATCTCATATGCAATGGCTCAATTTGGTTCCTTTGATTCACGAATCACTTGGGAATGGCAATGAAAATTTAATAGTTGGTGATCCCAAACAATCAATTTATCGATTCAAGAATGGACTTGCTGAACAATTCATCACTTTACCCCGAATTTACAATCCCGATAAAGACAAGGACCTTGAATTAAAATCAAATTATTTTAATGCTGCTGGTCAATTAACAAATCTCGATGATAATTACAGATCGAGTCCAGTAATTGTTGAATTTAATAATGAATTCTTCAAGAACATTAAGTCGAATATGCCCAGAGAAACAGTTAATTATTATAAATCAATCTTTCAAAATCCAAAATCTACACTGCCTGGTAGGGTTGAAATCAGCTCATCAGAATGTAAAATAGAGCAAACTGAAATCATTGACCAATTAATTGACTGGGTTAAACAATGTAAAACAGATGGGTTTAATTATGGTGATCTCTGCATTTTAGGGAACATCAACAAAGATTGCAATCAATGGGCAATTGGTTTGACTAACGCTGGATACCGTGTAGTTTCTTCCGATTCATTACTAATCGACTCTGACTTGACGGTTCAGCTGACGATTTCATTCTTAAAATGGCGACTAAAATCGAATGAGAATGATAAAAAACAATTTAGCGAGCTCTTTTTCAGGTTAAAAGAAAAAAATTACGACACCTATCAGCAATACATCGTAGAAAGGAAAGGTAAAAATGACAAAACCTTTCGATTTTTTGATGATACGACATTCTTAAACACACATTTTCAGTCCTATGCTCACTTTTTTTTCAAATATGAAAGCATTTATGATTTAATTCAAGGGTTTTATCGCTTGATGAATTTTAATGAATTAGAGAATTCATATTTGCATCATCTGGCAGATATTGTATTTGAATTTGAATTAAA
>CAJQQA010000030.1 GCA_905480355.1 uncultured Flavobacteriales bacterium
ATTTCAAAAATGCCTTTAGAATGGGCAAATACTTTTCCTGCCATCAATTCATTTTACCAAGAAGATTACTTATTACATCATGCACCAACATGGAAAGAAGCACTTCCAGCCCGAGAAGAAGCAATACGGAAATTTAAAAAAAATGGATTTGAATCCGGAAAAATCTCAGCTAAATTATTGCGCAATTCAAATAATTCATACAAGTATCCCCGATTCAATATTACATTGAAAGAATACATCAAATTACTTTTAAAAAGAAGACGAACACCTGCATATCCATTATTGGCTGCATATTCAGATATTTTTATTGTATCGAAAGAGAAATTACCTGTTTTTTCAAAATATTGCGAATTATTCAGACAAATGAAGCTTTGGGTGGAAGTAGCCATTCCAACAGCAATGATTTTAAGTCATGATACTATTACTTTTGAAAAAGACACTCAATGGGAAGGCACTACGTATTGGGATAATGAAAATGCAACTGAAATGGAAGAGCGTTTTCAGAATCTTAATTATGATTTTAATGAACTGAATAAAAGCTACAAAAAAAAGGAGCTCTACATTCATCCTGTAAAACTATCTAAATGGCAACTATGAAAAAATTTATAATTATAACTTCTATTTTTGAACCAACGGAAGCAGTTCGAAAATTTGCATCATTAAAAGACTTCCAATTAGTTGTTGTTGGCGACATGAAATCTCCTGCAACTTGGGAATGTGAGAATGTCGTTTACTTAGGTGTCGATGATCAAAAAAAAATGGGTTTCCCAATTCTAGAAAACTTGCCCTTTAACCATTATTGCCGAAAAATGCTCGGTTATTTGTATGCGATTTCTAAAGGTGCTGAAATAATCATAGATACTGACGATGATAATATTCCTTATGAAAATTGGAGCTTCCCAACTTTTTCAGGTGAATTTGATACCATTTCTAAATCACAAGGGTTTTATAATATTTACAGCGATTTTACCAGTCAAAAAATTTGGCCAAGAGGCTTACCACTCTTGGACATAAACCATCCTAAAAATATGATTCGTAAAACCGAACATTCAAAGATAGGTATTTGGCAAGGATTGGCGGATGGGGATCCTGATGTGGATGCAATTTATCGTTTGGTAGACAATACACCTTGCACTTTTGAAAAAAGAGCGCCAATCGTTTTAAGTGAAGGTACAATTTGTCCTTTTAATTCACAGAATACAGCTTTTCGAAAAGAATTTTTCCCATTGTTGTACTTACCTTCATTTGTAACATTCAGATTTACAGATATTTTAAGAGGATTTGTTGCTCAACCAATACTTTGGAAAGCCGGATTTAATCTAGGGTTTACTGAAGCCACTGTCTTCCAAGAACGCAATGCACATAATTATGTGAGAGATTTTGAATCAGAAATACCAATGTATTTAAACACTGAAAAATCAATAGAAATTATTGATAAACATACTTCTTCTTCAAATTCTGTAATTGATAATCTTTACAGCGCTTACATTGGATTAGAAAAAGAAGGCATTGTCGAAAACAGAGAGGTGAAATTATTGGAAACCTGGCTAAAGTCATTCTAATGAATAAAAAAAGTCCTTTAATTACTGTATTAATGGCCGTGTATAACGGAGAAAAATATCTTCGTGAAGCAATCGAATCTATACTAACTCAAAGTTACACCGACTTTGAATTTCTAATTATTAACGATGGTTCAAGTGATCGTACTGAGGAAATAATAGTGTCCTATAATGATGAACGGATTAGATATATTAAAAATGACAAGAATCTAAAGTTAATCGCTTCTTTAAACAAAGGATTAGGTTTAGCAAAAGGGGAATACATAGCAAGAATGGATGCAGATGATATTTCTTTACCTAATAGGCTTGAAAAGCAGGTTATATTTATGGAAAACAATATTTCACATGTTTTAATTGGGTCAAGAATTCATTCATTTGGTGCTGCAAACGATTTTGGTTCACTGAAACTTAATTCGGATGAAATAGTATTAAAATTAATTTCTAACAATTGTATATACCATTCTACAGTGATGTTAAGGACTAAACTATTAAAAAGCAACAGATACAATAAAAATTATTTGCATGCAGAAGATTACGAATTTTGGATTCGATGTTCGCAACTAGGTAAGTTGGAAGTCATAGAGGATGTTTTACTGAAATATAGGGTCCATTCTGAAAGCATCTCACAAAGTAATTATTTGGAACAATATGAAATAGTAAAAAAAATCAGAAAAGAAATACTTTTAGAATCTATAAACGATATTGGTGATATTGAATTTGAGATTTATAACAAATTTCTCAACTCAGCGACTAATGACTATTTCAAAAACATTGAATTAATTACAAGCTATTCGAAGGAAGTTGTTTTAACTATTTCTTCAATTATTCTTAAAATTGAAAAAGGCAGTGAAAGTCCCAAATTAATATCCGAATCAAATTTTTCGACTTATTTAAAATCTTTACTATTTTTGGAATTAATAGAAAGAGGAAAACTCAAGAAAAGAAATATGTTTTATTACTTTTCTTCAAATTCTTTTTCTTACCGTCAATTCTCAAAAAAAAATATACTAAAATGGATACTCTTGAATTAGAAAGTAATTTGTTCGTTATCAGAGAAAGCTGCCCTTGTTGTGGATCTAAAACAAACAGTGCATTATATAGCTGTAAATTTAATGAGGACCCAGTAAAGCAATATCTAATAGATTTTTACTCCGTCCAAGGGGCTATTGAATTTAAATATTTCGAAAATCAAGAATATGATTTGAGGGGATGTAATAATTGTGGACTTGTCTATCAAAAAACTATCTTGGGAGATTTTTTAATGGGAAAATTATATTCAAACTGGATAGATCCAGCATTTACAGAAAAAGTGATTGAGAAAGATTATGATAAAGATTATTATCTAAGTAATACAAGATTGGCTTACAAAATACTAACTGAATTCAAGAAAAAACCAAGTGACCTATCTTTTTTAGATTTTGGAATGGGTTGGGGAAATTGGGCAAAGACCGTAGCATCTTTTGGTGTAAATAGCTTTGGTGTAGAAATATCTGAAGAAAGAATAGAAAACGCTAAAAAATATGGTATTAAGAATCTAAAGCTGGATGATTTAAAAGAAAACTCCTTTGACTTTATAAACACAGATCAAGTATTTGAACATATTTCAGATCCAAAATCAATCATTGAAAAACTTTCAAAATCATTGAAAAAGGGCGGGATATTGAGAATATGCGTGCCTGACGGAAATTCTATTCATGAAAAACTAAAAGTGATGGATTGGGCTAGTCCAAAGGGACACAAAAACTCATTAAATGTTGTTGCTCCTCTTGAACACATTAACTGTTTTACAACAACCAGTTTAATTGATTTGGCGAAAAATTCAGGTTTGCAATGGCATTATCTAAATTATTACCCCGCTTTAGAGCTCATAGAAAATAAAGCATCGCTATTGAATGAAATAAAGATTGCAACTATGCTTCCTATTAAAATAATTAAATATTTTGGACGCATAGTAAAAATAAAATTAGGTATGAAATACACACCCGTTCCAACAGGTACAAATTTATATTTCAAAAAAACTTAAAGGTCATGCAATTAGTCTCAATATTAATGCCCGCCTAATTGTGAAAACTATATCAAGGAGGCTATTGAATGTATTTTAAATCAAACATTTAAAAATTGGGAATTACTTATTGCGGATGATGCGTCTACCGATAAAACAAAAACGCTAATTGATTCGTATAATGACCCAAGAATAAAAAGCTTTCACAATGCACTTAATCTTGGATATTTAAAAACATGGAATAACTTAATCTCCCTATCTAAAGGCGACTTTATAACCTTTCAAGATGCAGATGATTCGTGTGCTGTAAATCGAATTGAATTGTTGCTACATGCATTTGAAAACAATCCTGACATTGGTGTAATTGGCAGTAATTACAATCGAATAAATGAAACGGGAGAAATTGTTTACACTTCTGATTTTGTATTAAACCACAATGAAATAGTCGCCAAAATGCCAGAACAATTTGAAATTGTAGGGAGCGGTTTGATGATTAAAAGAAAAGTTTATAATCAAATTGGTGGCTACAATGAATTTTTTGATAGAATAGGTGCAGAAGATTATTATTGGATCTACCTAATAACAGAAAAATTTCAGATAATGAATTTGAAAAAGGTGCTTTACAACTACCGATTCAACGAAAATTCAGTAATGGGTGATTTGTCAATAAATCCACAAAAACTTTTTATTACCGAGGTTATAACATACTTAATAAATCAACGAAAACTGAATGGAGTCGATGCTATCAGTTCAGGAAACACCATTGAGATTTCACATTTTTTAGAAAAAAAACTAAAGGAGATAGGGAATAAAAAAAATCAATTGTTATACTATATAGCAAAAAGACGTTTTTATGAAGGACATAAAAAATTGGCCATAAAGTACCTCCTGAAAGCAATCGCAAAGAATCCAATTAAATTGAGTTATTATCGTGATTATATCTATTTTAGTAGAAGATTATAAAAGAAAATTGATTTCACTTTTAACTCATTTGTTTAAACATTAAAATCTCTTAATAATTAGCCAGCTAAGTATTTATGAATTCTGAAACAGAAATATATAAAATCGCCATAACAGTTTTAATGCCTGTTTATAATGCATCCAATTATCTAAACGAAGCCATCGAAAGCATACTAAACCAGTCATTCATAGATTTTGAGTTTTTGATTATAAATGATGGGTCAACGGACCAAAGTGAGGAAATAATTATGTCTTATAAAGACGCAAGAATAAGATATATAAAAAAAGAGGAAAATCAGCGATTAATTGCTACTTTAAATGAAGGCTTTAAACTGGCAAAAGGCAAGTATATCGTAAGAATGGATGCTGATGACATTAGTTTACCAAAGCGATTAGAAAAACAATTTCGTTTTATGGAAGGAAACTCTCAAATAGTACTTAGCGGGAGTTGGTGCGAAAGTTTTGGCGATAATACAGG
>CAJQQA010000031.1 GCA_905480355.1 uncultured Flavobacteriales bacterium
ACGAACTTACCATATTTAGGGTGTTTTACTTTTCTCTCTACAGAGATAACAATAGATTTTTCCATCTTGTTGCTAGTAACAATCCCGATACGTTCCTTTCTTAAATTACGCTTTTCCATTTCAAGCTATTTTCAAATTAAACAAGCAATTACGCTTGTGCTTCGCGATTCGTTAATTCTGTCTTTAATCTTGCGATTGATCTTCTAACATTTTTGATCTGAATTGGGTTTTCCATAGGAGCTACTTTATGAGCTAATCTCATTTTAGCTAACTGCTCTGAAAAGTTTGCAATTTGATCTTTCATGTCTTCAGTCGACATCTTTATAATTTCTTGCTGCTTCATACTAATTTTTATTTCTCAGTTATTTCATAATCGTTACGCGTAACGAATTTACATTTAACTGGCATCTTTTGAGCCGCCAAACGCATTGCTTCTTTAGCAAGTTCGTAAGGGACACCATCGCATTCAAATAAAATTCGACCAGGTCGAACTACTGCAACAAAATGACTCGGAGCACCTTTACCTTTACCCATTCTCACCTCTGCTGGTTTTGCAGTAACTGGTTTGTCTGGGAAAATTCGAATCCATACCTTCCCTTCACGCTTCATGTATCGAGTAACGGCGATACGTGCAGCTTCAATTTGGCGGGATGTAAGCCATCCTGGTTCAAGTGTTTTAAGTCCAAAAGACCCGAAAGCTACAGTGCTACCTCTATGAGCTAGACCTCTGTTTCTACCTTTCTGAGCTTTTCTAAATTTGGTTCTTTTTGGCTGTAACATTTTAATTAATTTAATGTTCAACAAACTCGTTTAACCGAGCTTGCAACGTTTACTTTTTTCTTCTTTTTGCTCCTGGTTTTCTCCCGCCTTTTTGGCTTGAAGACATACCTATATTAGGAGAAAGGTCTCTTTTGCCAAAAACCTCACCTTTACATATCCAAACTTTTATACCAAGCTTTCCATATGTAGTTTGAGCTTCTGCTAGAGCATAATCAATGTCAGCTCTGAACGTATGTAACGGAGTACGTCCATCCTTGTACATTTCTGATCGAGCCATCTCTGCGCCATTCAAACGTCCAGAAATCTTTACTTTGATTCCTTCAGCTCCCATTCGCATTGTGCTCGCTATAGACATTTTAATCGCTCTTCTAAAAGAAATTCTTGCTTCCAACTGACGTGCGATACTATCAGCAACTAATCGAGCATCCAATTCTGGACGTTTAATCTCGAAGATGTTGATTTGAATATCTTTTTTTGTCAATTTTTTAAGCTCTTCTTTTAGCTTATCGACTTCCTGCCCACCTTTTCCAATAATTACACCTGGTCTCGCTGTGTTAATAGTAACGGTCACTAACTTCAACGTTCTCTCGATGATGATTTTTGAAATGCTTGCTTTAGTTAAACGAGCTTGTAAATACTTACGGATTTTATCATCTTCAATGATATTAGCTTTGTAGTTACTTCCTCCATACCAGTTAGACTCCCATCCTTGGATGAAACCTAATCTATTTCCTATTGGATTTGTTTTTTGTCCCATTTATCTAAATTATTCTGCGTTCACACCGTCTACGACGATAGTTACGTGATTTGATCTTTTTCTAATTCTGTGAGCTCTTCCTTGAGGAGCTGCCTGAATTCTTTTCAACATTCCTGCAGAACCTACTTGTATTTCTTTAACAAACAAAGTTGTTTCTTCAATACCCTTATCTTCATTCTTCTGCTCCCAATTGGCAACAGCTGAACGTAATAACTTGCTTAAGCTTACAGACGCATCTTTAGAATCATATTGCAATATGTTTAGAGCCTTATTAACCTCTTCTCCTCTAATAAGATCTGCAACTAATCTCATTTTACGTGGAGTAATAGAACAGTTATTCAATTTTGCAAATGCAATTGACTTATTCTCTTCTTTTCTTTTATCCGCTCTTAGTCTTTTTCTAGCACCCATAATCTATCTTTTCTTGTCTTTCTTACCCCCGATATGTCCACGGAAGTTACGCGTTGGAGAAAACTCTCCTAACTTGTGACCTACCATGTTTTCTGTTACGAATACAGGAATAAATTTATTACCATTATGTACTGCGAAAGTTAATCCAACAAAATCCGGTGAGATTGTACTCGCTCTAGACCATGTCTTAATAACTGACTTACTTTCTGATGCTTGTGCATCATCCACTCTCTTTAATAACTTATAGTGTATAAATGGTGGTTTTTTCAACGATCGACTCATATCCTAATTATTTTTTTCTTCTTTCGATGATGAACTTATCTGAATACTTCTTTTTAGCACGCGTTTTGAATCCTTTTGCAGGAATACCATTACGTGATCTTGGATGACCTCCGGCATTTTTACCTTCACCACCACCCATTGGGTGATCGACAGGGTTCATTACCATTGCTCTAACCCGAGGTCTTCTACCTTGCCATCTTGTTCTACCCGCTTTACCGGAAACTGTTAAACTATGCTCAGAATTTGAAACCGAACCAACCGTAGCTAAACAAGTAGTTAAGATTAATCGAGTTTCCCCTGAAGGCATTTTTACAATTGCATAACGACCATCACGCGCATTAAGCTGAGCATACGTTCCTGCTCCACGAGCAATCGCACCGCCTCTTCCTGGCTTTAATTCGATGTTATGAATTACAGTTCCTAATGGGATGTCAGATAAAAACATTGCATTTCCAACATTTGGAGTTGCTTCTTTACCAGACATTATAGAATCTCCAACATTTAATCCGTCGGGAGCTATAATATAACGTTTTTCACCATCAGCGTAAAACAATAGTGCTATTCTAGCAGTTCTGTTTGGATCGTACTCGATCGTCTTAACCTTTGCTGGAATACCATGCTTCTCGCGTTTAAAATCTATAACACGGTATTTCTGCTTATGACCACCACCAATATGCCTCATGGTCATTCTACCGTCGTTATTCCGGCCGCCACTCTTATTCCTACCTTTCACAAGACTCTTTTCTGGAGAACCTGCAGTTATTTCGGAGTAATCACTGACTACCTTGTGTCTTTGCCCTGGAGTTGTAGGCTTGAATTTTTTAAGACTCATCTTTAATTCTTAAAAGTTATTAAATAAATCAATCGTCTCTCCATCTGCAACAGTAACAACGGCTTTTTTCCATTTTTTACTTTTTTGCTCAACGATACCTCTATTTGTATACTTCGTAGAGGATTTCCCACCGCCATAATTCATGGTCCGAACTTCAGTAATCTGAACTCCATACATCTTCTCGACAGCCTTTTTAATTTCTATTTTATTCGCCTTTGGATCTACAACAAATGTGAAACGATTAAAGCTTTCACTTAATTCGGTTGCTTTTTCTGTTATGATCGGCTTTCTAATTATTGTCTTCATCTCAATTATTTTAGAATCTCTTCGATTACTTCAATTGAACTTGAAGTCATTACAACTTTTTGTGCATTTAATACATCATATGTATTAACAGAATCAGCTGTTACGACTTTTATTTTCTTAAGGTTACGTGACGATAAGTAAACATCATCATTTTTATCACCTAAGATCATCAACACTTTGTTGTTATCAAGTTTAAGGTTAGCTATTAATGTTTCAAATTCCTTTGTTTTGATTGCTCCAAACTTCGGGTCATCGATAATCATGATATCTTTTGCTTTCGCTTTATAAGAGAATGCAGATCTTCTAGCCAATCTTTTGGTTTTGACGTTCAATTTGAAGTGATAATTTCTTGGACGAGGCCCAAAAATACGACCACCACCGATACGCGTACCAGACTTAATACTACCAGCACGAGCACCACCTGTACCTTTTTGCTTCTTAATTTTTTTTGTTGAACCTGTAATTTCAGCTCTTTCTTTTGCTTTATGCGTTCCCTGACGTCGATTCGCTAGGTGTTGCTTTACATCAAGATAGATAGCATGATCATTAGGCTCAATTCCAAAAACTTCTTTTGATAAGCTAACTTCTTTTGAAGTAGCTGCACCTTTTGCACTAGTTACTTTAATTTTCATTACTTCTCAATTATTACGATTGAACCTTTGTGACCAGGTACTGAACCCTTCACTACGATTAAACTTTTATCAGCCAAAACTTTCAGTATTTGCAAGTTTGCCATTGTTACTTTTTCGTTACCCATTTGACCCGCCATTCTCATTCCTTTGAATACACGTGCTGGATAAGACGCTGCTCCAATTGACCCTGGTGCACGTAACCTATTGTGCTGTCCGTGGGTTGCTTGTCCAACACCAGCAAAATTGTGACGTTTGACAACACCTTGAAAACCTTTTCCTTTTGAAGTTCCTGCTACACTAACGTACTCACCTTCCTCGAAGATGTCTACATTAATAATATCACCGAGATTTGAGTCTTCGAAGCCTTTAAACTCAACTAACTTCGACTTTGGATCGGTTTTAGCTTTTTTAAAGTGACCTTTCAATGAACCTGGAGTGCTTTTTTCTTTACGCTCTCCAAACCCTAATTGAACAGCCTCGTAACCATCTCTGTCTTGTGTCTTAACCTGAGTTACGACGCAAGGACCCGCTTCTATCACTGTGCATGGCATTGCTTTACCCTCGGCACTGTAGATGCTAGTCATTCCGATTTTTCTACCAATAATTCCTGGCATACTTTAACTATTTATTTATTTAACTTAATTATACTTTAATTTCAACATCAACACCACTTGGTAATTCCAAACGCATTAACGCATCAACTGTCTTTGAAGAAGAACTATAAATGTCCAACAAACGCTTGTAAGAACAAAGCTCGAATTGCTCACGGGCTTTCTTATTAACGTGTGGTGACTTCAACACTGTATAGATTCTCTTGTGCGTTGGTAATGGAATTGGTCCACTAACAACAGCTCCAGTCGATTTCACTGTCTTTACAATCTTCTCAGCTGATTTATCAACTAAATTATGATCGTACGATTTCAATTTTATTCTAATTTTTTGACTCATCTACTTTAAATTATGCTGTTACACCTTTTACTTTAGCAACCACTGCTTCAGCAATATTCTTTGGAGCTTCCGCATATAATGCGAATTCCATTGTTGAGCTTGCTCTACCTGAAGTAATTGTTCTCAATTGAGTCACGTATCCAAACATTTCTGATAATGGAACATCCGCCTTTACAACTTTTGCTCCATTTCTATCATCCATCCCTTTCATCATTCCTCTACGTCTATTTAAATCGGCAACTACATCACCCATGTTTTCTTCAGGAGTTACAACTTCTAAAGCCATAATTGGTTCTAATAGTTTTGGACCCGCTTGTTTGAGTGCATTTCTAAATGCCATCTTAGCACAAACCTCGAAAGATAAGGCGTCAGAATCAACCGCATGGAAAGAACCATCAAGTAATTCAACCTTCATTGAATCTAATGGGAACCCTGCCATAACACCATTCTTCATAGACATCTTGAATCCTTTCTCAACAGATGGTATAAATTCTCTTGGAACGTTACCACCTTTAATTGAGTTAACAAACTCTAAACCGGTTTTCTCTGGATCTTCTTGCGGAGAAATTTTTACAACAATATCAGCAAACTTTCCACGACCACCAGACTGTTTCTTATAAACTTCTCTATGATCAACTGGTTTCGTTATATTCTCTTTATAAGAGACTTGAGGTTGCCCTTCATTCACTTCTACCTTAAATTCACGCTTTAAACGCTCAACTAAGATTTCAAGGTGCAATTCTCCCATTCCTGAGATAATTGTTTGACCAGAATCTTCATCCGTTTTCACCTGGAAAGTTGGATCTTCTTCAGATAATTTGTTAAGACCTACACCCAATTTATCCATATCAGCTTGAGTTTTTGGCTCAATAGCAATACCAATAACTGGATCTGGGAAATCCATAGATTCAAGAACAATTTTGTTCTTTTCATCACACAATGTATCTCCAGTTCTAATATCTTTAAATCCGACAGCAGCACCAATATCTCCAGCTTCTAGAGCTTCGATAGAGTTCTGCTTGTTTGAATGCATTTGGAACAAACGTGAAATACGTTCTTTCTTACCTGAACGAGTATTGAATACATAAGATCCTGCAGGAATTTGTCCTGAGTAACATCTCACAAAGCAAAGACGACCTACGAAAGGGTCTGTTGCAATTTTAAATGCCAACGATGCCATAGGCTCACCAGTAGATGGCTTACGAATAGCTGGTTCATCTGTATCAGGATTAACCCCTTCAATTCCTTCAATATCCAATGGAGATGGCATAAATGCCATTACTGCATCCAACATTGTTTGAACACCTTTGTTCTTAAAAGCGGAACCACACATTACTGGTTGAATACTCATATTGATTGTTGCAACTCTAATTGCACCCATCATTTCATCAACAGTTATCGATTCAGGATCTTCAAAGAATTTTTCCATCAAAGCATCATCTGATTCAGCGATTGCTTCAATTAATAAATCTCTATATTCTTGAACAGTTTCCTTAAGGTTTTCTGGGATTTCCATTTCTTCAAATGTCATTCCCATATCCTCATCATTCCAAGTAATACCTTTACCCGTAATCAAATCAACAACTCCTATAAAATCATCCTCAGAACCAATTGGAATTTGCAATGGCACCGGATTACCCCCTAAACGCTCTTTAATTTCAGAAAGCGTATTAAAGAAATCAGCTCCCATTCTGTCCATTTTATTAACGAAACATAAACGAGGAACCTTATATTTATCAGCTTGTCTCCAAACTGTCTCTGACTGTGGTTCAACTCCTGAAGAAGCACAAAACAATGCAACAGCACCATCCAATACTCTTAATGAACGTTCAACCTCAACTGTAAAATCAACGTGACCAGGAGTATCGATGATATTCATCTTAAACTCTTCGTTATTGTATTTCCAGAAACAAGTTGTTGCAGCAGAAGTAATTGTAATACCTCTTTCCTGCTCTTGCTCCATCCAATCCATAGTTGCAGCACCATCATGTACTTCACCTATCTTATGAGAAATACCTGTGTAATAAAGAATACGCTCAGTAGTTGTTGTTTTACCAGCATCTACATGGGCCATAATCCCGATGTTACGTGTATATGTTAAATCTCTTTTAGCCATGATTTAGAATCTAAAATGTGAGAATGCCTTATTTGCTTCAGCCATTCTTAATGTATCTTCTTTCTTCTTGTAAGCAGCACCTTCTTCTTTCGAAGCAGATATAACTTCAAAGGCTAATTTCTGAGCCATTGTTTTCTCATTACGCTTACGAGAAAAACTAATTAACCATTTCATAGCTAATGATTCTTTTCTACTATCTCTAACTGGTGTAGGGATTTGAAAAGTAGCTCCACCGATACGGCGACTCTTCACCTCTACAGGTGGAGTAATGTTCTCTAATGCTTTTTTCCAAGTTTCTAATCCTGTTGCACCTTCTACTTTTTCACCAACCATATCGATTGCATTGTAGAATATTCTAAATGCCAAACTCTTTTTTCCGTCCAACATTAAGTTATTGACAAACTTTGTAACTTGAATGTCATTAAATTTTGGATCCGGAAGGATGGCAATTTTTTTTGCTTTTTTTCTTCTCATCTTTTAAACTTCTTAAAAGGTTATTTTTTAGGTCTCTTAGTTCCATACTTCGAACGACGTTGAGTTCTACCCTCAACTCCCGCAGTGTCTTCAGCACCACGTACAATGTGATAACGCACACCTGGAAGATCTTTAACTCTTCCACCACGCACTAGCACTAATGAATGTTCTTGTAGATTGTGACCTTCTCCTCCGATATAAGCATTTACTTCTTTACCGTTGGTTAGTCGAACTCTGGCTACTTTTCGCATTGCTGAATTCGGCTTTTTAGGTGTAGTGGTGTAAACTCTTACACATACTCCTTTACGCTGTGGGCAAGAATCAAGTGCAGCTGACTTGCTCTTCTTAACCTGTGCTGTTCTCCCTTTGCGAACTAATTGTTGTATAGTCGGCATAAAAATACTTTGTTAACTTTTATTAATAATATAACTTATCCAAAAACTCTTTTGGGGGTGCAAAGATAGTATTTAAATGTTATTAATCAAGCTTCGAAGTAAAAAAAATAAACTTTTTTCACAAGATAGTGTTTACATCTTTTTTTTATTGCTGAACGGCATAATTTTCACTATTCTTGTGAGTAAAAACAAATTGAAAAATTTATCGATTAAGGCTATTCTTTTAATTGCAATTATATTCTCTATCACAATAGGACAACGTATAATTCAATCTATAAATAATCAACCAACCTGCATCTGTGCTTACGATGGATTTGGATATTACATGTACCTTCCTTCCTTAATCGAAAATAAGACTCTTTTTATTACACCTGAATGGGTTCATGAAATTCAAAATGAATACTGCGAAGGTGTAGACACGCCTCAACTTATACCACTAAGTAATGATAAATACATTGACATTTACCATATGGGGTTAGCATATCTAGAGTTGCCCTCTTATTATATAAGTCATTTAATCGCCTCAAACTCTAATTACAAAACCGATGGCTTTTCCAAACCATACCAAATTGGTTTTTTCATCAATGTTCTTTTATTTATTTTTATTGGTCTTTTCTATTTAAGGAAGCTATTACGTCTATTCTTTAATGATAAAATGTCCGCCTTATTAATTTTGATCTTATATTTCGGTTCCAACATTTATGTAACCTTTACTCAACAGTACGATCTTACTCACCTTTATTTATTTGCCCTAAACAGTGTTTTTTTATATCATTTGTTCAAGTTTATTCAATTTAAGAAAACAAATCACTTGTGGTATTCAGCAATCATTTTCGGACTCACGATCGCTATAAGACCTACTCAAGCATTGTGGGGTATAATTCCCTTTTTCTTACTTTATAAAGAGTTGGGCGCATCATTTCAATTCTGGAAACACATTTTTTTGTACCCTCTTTTTTCACTCATTTGGAATCTTCCTCAGTTTGCCTATTGGTATATTGTTGGTGGAGAATTAATCATTCTGAATCTTCATACTGAAGAAATCATAATTACAGACCCGCATTTAATCGACTTTTTATTCTCATACCGAAAGGGGTGGTTGCTATATAGTCCTATTTTCGCGCTGTTTTTTATAGGTCTTATAAAGATGTATAAAAAACAGCGCCCTCTATTTTGGGCTACAAGTGTTTTTACAGCAATCTATATCTTCACAATGAGTTCTTGGGAATGTTGGTGGTATGCGGCGTCATACAGTTCTAGAGTAATGATAGATATTTACCCATTGTTAATCATCTTTGTTGGTTATCTTCTTATTAACTTAAGCTCTAAAACGACTAAAATAATAAGCTTCATTTTCATCCTTAGCTGCCTGACATTAAATATAGTTCAATCAAAGCAATATGCAAAGAATATACTTCATTTTGCCAATATGTCCAAAGAACATTATTGGTATATTTTTGGTCGGGTTTCAATAAACAACTTCAGTAATGAAAGAATATTAATGAATCGATATGATAAAAACTGGATGGAGTCTATTCAGTCCTCAGACTTTTATCGATTCAAAACCACTACCGTTTTTGAGCATGAAAAAACTATTACAGTTCTGCCTGATATGCTTTATGAAGTAATTTCAAGAATCGATATTTTAAAAGCAGTTCCAACTGACGAAACTGAGATCAAAGTTCAATTTATGGTTCAATCATCAGATTCAACAAAATCAGCTTTCCTTAAATCAGAAACATATAGTACACACAACTGTTATGATTGGCAATCGATTGAAATTTCAAAACATGGCTCTCAAGGTGAGTTTTCTGAGCTAGAGACTACCTTTAATCTCCCTGAAATCAGGCATCAAAAGGACAAGTTGAAACTTTTTATTCATAATCCTGAAAACATCATTATTAAGATAAAAGATATCAAAGTAATAGCAACTTCAGCTATACGTATCAAAAATTAATTGCGATACAACGTTGCTTTAATCGCCTTAGAAAGACGGTCAATATTTGGCAAAGCTTCTTCAATTAATGTGGGTGAAAAAGCAAGAGGAGTATCCGTTTGCGTAACCCGCTGAACAGGTGCATCTAGATAATCAAACGCATATCTTTGCAGATGATATGCTATTTCAGACGAAATGGAAGCTAAAGGCCAAGATTCTTCTAAAACAACACATCGATTTGTTTTCTTAATTGATTCAACAACTGTTCCGTAGTCGATAGGTCTAACAGAACGTAAATCGATTATTTCGCAAGAAACTCCCTCTTTCTCAAGGATTTCTGCAGTTTGATGAGCAACCTCTATAATCTTTCCGAAAGTAACAATTGTCACATCCGTTCCTTTTCTTTTTATATCAGCAACACCAATTGGCACTATATATTCTCCTTCCGGAATCTCTCCTTTAACCCCATAAAGTCTTTCAGACTCTAAAACAACAATTGGGTTGTTATCTCGAATAGCAGCCTTCATCAATCCTTTAGCGTCGTATGGTGTCGAAGGCACTACAACTTTTAAACCTGGCACATGCGCATAAAAAGCTTCAAAACTTTGTGAGTGTGTTGCCCCAAGTTGACCTGCAGGTCCATTTCCTCCTCGGAATACAATTGGGCAGTTATATTGTCCTCCAGACATTTGTAACATTTTTGCGGCACTATTGATAATTTGATCAGCTGCAAGAATTGCAAAATTCCATGTCATAAACTCGACGATTGGTCTTAAACCGTTCATTGAGGCACCTACGGCAATACCAGTAAATCCTAGTTCAGCAATTGGTGTATCTATAACTCTTTTGGCTCCAAACTCATCTAGCATTCCTTGAGAAACTTTGTAAGCACCATTATACTCTGCCACCTCTTCTCCGAGTAAAAACACGCTTGAATCTTGACGCATCTCCTCACTCATCGCTTCATTCAAAGCTTCTCTATATTGTACTGTTTTCATATGAAACTTTTAAATATAATTCTAATTTGGGGTGCTAAAATAATAAAATTAGCGAAAACAATTGAAATGCTTTTCATAATTAACCCCTGAAATTAATCATGAATTAATTGTGTTCAGAAAAAGCAAAGAGAATTAATCTCTTTTGAGCTTCTCTTTTCATCAATAAATGATTAATTTCGTAATCGCTAAAAGATAAATTATTTCATATGAAAATACTTGTTTGTATAAGTAAATCTCCAGACACTACATCAAAAATTGCTTTCACAGAGGCAAATACAAAATTTGATGAAAATGGGGTCCAATACATCGTTAATCCTTATGATGAATGGTACGCGTTGGTTCGTGCACTTGAACTTAAGGAAGCAAACGGTGGTTCTGTTTCAACAATAACAGTAGGCACAGCATCAGATGATGCGGTAATAAGAAAAGCTTTAGCTATTGGTGCTGATGATGCGGTTAGAATTGATGCTGAGCCGAAAGACGCATATTTTGTTGCGATGCAAATTGCAGAATACGCTAAGAACGAAAATTTTGATATCGTTTTAACAGGAAAAGAAACAATCAACTATAACGGTTCACAAATTGGTGGAATGATTTCAGAAGCTTTGAATTTGCCATTTATTTCTTTAGCGTCTAAAATGGATGTTACTGATTCTACTTTAACTTTAGAGACTGAAATTGTTGGTGGATTACAAGTAGTAGAAGTAGCAATTCCTGCTGTGGTTTCATGCGCGAAAGGAATGGCTGAACAAAGAATACCAAACATGCGTG
>CAJQQA010000032.1 GCA_905480355.1 uncultured Flavobacteriales bacterium
CGCCTGAATGGTAATAGCAGATGCTAAATAAATCAAAAGAATATACAATAAGTCTAAGTCTTGATTAGGGAAAACATCATCTACCAATTCTTTGGTGATAAAAGGCATTACCAAACCAGCTAAGCTCTTTATTACGATTAATAACAATCCAATAGCAATCAGTTTTTTTCTTGGCCAAGCATATTCTTTCAACGCCCAGCTAATGGAAACTTTGTTTTTACTCATACATTCGAATTATCGAAAACCAAGCCAATTTGAATAATCTGACATTAAGGCAGTTTTCCTAAAAATTAGATGAGGGTGGACTCTGACTATTTAAGCTCATTGCATAAATTTTCAACAGAATAAAACTCACAATAAAAGGCAATATATATGTAATTACGGTGAGCAGAATAGCTCATATTCTTAACAAGACAATAACTGATTTATCATTCATAACACTGCGAAACAGAAAAGACTAAAAGCAAAAAAAACATTTTAATCTATAATCACTTTGATGCTATTCAACATAGTTTTATATTGTTGTCAAAATGATAAAAGATGTCTAAAATTTCTTCTGCAAATTTTGATTACTTAAATAAAATCGCCGTAAACAACAACCGTGAGTGGTTCGCTGAGAATAAAGAAGAATATCTCAAGCAGCATCAAAATATGATTGATTTTGCAGATGACTTACTTTTAAGGGTCAATAAACATGACAACATTGAGACTTTAAACGGCAAGAAAAGTCTTTACCGAATCTATCGTGATGTTCGATTTTCAAAGAATAAAGATCCTTATAAGACACATTGGGCAGGAGGATTTAAACGTGCAACTAAACAATTACGCGGAGGTTATTATTTTCACATCGCTCCAGGAAACAATTCTATGATTGCAGGTGGTTTTTGGAATCCAAATAAAGAAGATTTACTTAGAATAAGAGAAGACATAGCAATAGATAATTCAGAATTGCGCAGTATTATTTCGAATAAAAATTTCGTTGCAACTTTTGATGAATTAAAAGGAGAACAGCTTAAAACTGCACCTAAAGGGTTCCCAAAAGATCATGAAGCTATCGATTTATTGAGGTTTAAACAGTTTATTGTTTGGCGGAATTTTACCGATAAAGAAGTATTATCAAAGAATTTTGCTCAATTAGCCGATAATACATTTAAAACAATGCGACCATTCTTAGATTACATGAGCGAAGTATTAACAACCGATCTAAATGGCAGCCCAATCACATGAGTATCTTCTCCCCTGACACATCATTAATTATTGGCTATGTAAAGAAGGGACAATTTATGCTCGCTTGGCGTATTTGCTTATCACTATCTATTGTCTCTAGTATTTTAATAATTGTTTTTGCCATTACAAACCCTCATGCTTTACCCCCGTTAATTTTAGTTATTATCATTGGTGGTTCGGCATTATTTTATTTAAATAAAACGTTGAATGTTAGGCCAGTATTTTGGCTTTGTTCGGCCGGAGGAACCGTCATTATCAATATCGCAATGAATACTATTTTAGACTTCACGCACTATGTTGATTTTCTTTGGTTAACCATTTGTATATTAATCGCATTTATTGGTCTAGGAAAAAAAGAAGGGTACTTCTTTGTGTTTCTAAGTATATTAGGAATTATATACTTCTTTTTCTTTACTTTGAATACCCACATTGAAATTCTCCAAATCAAAAGCATGTCGGAATTAATAGCTGATTTAGTAGAAGTGGCTTTTGCCTTCTTAATTATTAGTTATTTACTTCAACAATTTATCAAGCTTCAACAACATTCGGAAAATGAATTGAAAATTTTTAACGATAATTTGGAAGAACAAAACAATATTATTTTGACTAAGAGTAAAGACAATGAAACGTTAATAAAAGAGATTCATCACCGGGTTAAAAATAATCTTCAAATAATTATCAGCTTGCTGCGTATGCAAAGCAATGAAATGAAAACTTCGGAGGGTGAGGCTGAATTTAAGGAGGCAATTAATCGAATTATGGCGATGTCACTCATTCATCAAAGACTATATGCTAACAAAGAAATTTCTAAAATTGACCTACAATCTTATATTGAAGAACTTACGAATGACCTTATTAATACTTTTACTATTTATGACAATAAAATCGAATTAATTATTGATGTTAAAATTATAGATATTAATTTGAATACGATTGTTCCTTTGGGGTTGCTTATTAACGAATTGGTCTCAAACTCGATAAAACATGGAATTAGTGAATCTGAGCAATTTGAAATTAATATCCAAATTCAAAAAGACTCCGACACATATAGGTTCAACTATTCTGACACTGGTAATTGGAAAGAACCTTGTAAAGAAAAATCAAGTTTTGGATTGGAATTAATCGATATTCTTACTGAACAAATGAACGGTGAATTTAACCTAACCAAAGAAAATGGTACTCATTATACATTTATTCTTAAAGATGTTTAATTTTTAAACTTATCCCATCTTCGGTGTTCTTTCAGTAGTTGTGTTCCAAACTTTGGTGGGCACTTAATTTTAACGTTTATTTCAGTTTGGAAAATGGGGTGAATAAAATTTAATTCTGTTGCCGCTAAAAATAATCCTTTGTTGAGTAATACGGTTCCTTTTTCTCCGTAGAGCTTATCGCCTAAGATTGGATTACCCATTCCAGCACAGTGAATTCTCAATTGGTGAGTTCTCCCTGTTTTTGGCATTAACTTTATTAATGATACGAATCCACTTTTTAGAGACGGTACACTTTTAATTAATGAATAACTTGTCTCAGCTGGAAGATTATTCAACGAAGCATCGATTATTCCTTCTTCTTTAGTCAATTCTCCCATGATAATTGCATGGTAAACCTTTTCGATTTTTCGATTTTCGAACATCTTTGCGATCTTCTGATGAGCAGATAAAGTTTTTGATAAAATTAACAATCCACTCGTGGCGGAATCAAGACGATGAACAGGTTTTGCCCATTTGAACGCATCCAATTCTCTTGAAACTCTCGTTTTACCAATCAATGCATTCTCCACAGTTCGAAACTGGTTGCCATTCACTAGTATACCAGATGGCTTATCAATCACAACGAGAAATTCGTCTTCATAAACAATCTCTATATCCAGAGGGAAAGGGTGTGGTAAATTTGTTTCATTATCGACCAATAAAATCACATCATTTTTTTTCACCCATATGTGTGACTCACCAATTTGATTATTAATCATCAACTCTTTTCGTTTCAATGCTTTTTTAACTGCATTTTTACTCGATAACTGAGGAAATAAACCAATACAGTAATCAACAAGGCGCTCATCTATCACCTGATTTTCAACAATATGCTTGCCCAGTTCAATCATAATACGAAGGTACCTTATATTTCGAAATCGATTGATTTTTTTGTGCATTTAAGAATCTAATAGCTCACAATGAACAAAATGCTTATCACCGGGGCAGGGCTGTTAATTTACTTTTCAGTACAGAATTGAATTACAGAAATAATATTTCAATAAATTCTGTAATTCAATTTAATCTCGGAACTTAAAAGTAACTCGTCTATTCTTGGCCATTTTTAATTCAGCATCATCTTCTTCAAGTAACTCTTCATTTTTAATAGAATCTCCTTTCATCGATACAATTATACTTGATTCAGCAATACCTTTGGACATCAAATATTTCATCACTGTCCCAATTCGCTTGCTGTCCATATCGGCATAGTAAGCGTTGGTAACTCCCACGGAGTCCTCCATCTGATTATTATGCCCTAATAGTTCAATTTTTGCTTCTGGATTCGCTTGTAATTGCTCTGCAATAAAATTCAGAGTCGTTTGACCTTGTGTTGTTAATTTTGATTTCCCGAAAGCAAAAAATACTTTTTGCATATTTACTTTTTCATTGCTACTCATATCATCAGTAACGTTAACCACTCGCTGATAAATTAATGTAGAGTATTCATCATTTCCTTCATCGGCAAGACAATCACACACATCTCCTTCAGCCAGTAACTTGACAGAGACGTCATCAATATAATAATAAGC
>CAJQQA010000033.1 GCA_905480355.1 uncultured Flavobacteriales bacterium
AAAAAGATGCATTTTTGCATTATTTAGATTTAGGTCCTCAGTATACTTCACTTAATAAGTTTTCTAGAGAAACATTGCGTGGCAAGCAAAATGTCTTTCTCCAATTTAAAATATTGAAGATCGGCAACATTTTGCTTGCCACGCAATGTTTCTCTAGAAAACTTATTAAGTGAAGTATACTGAGGACCTAAATCTAAATAATGCAAAAATGCATCTTTTTCATATCCTACATCTACAAATGAGGCATTTAGACTTGGTACGACTTTTCTAACTTTTCCGAGATATACATCTCCTACGTTAAAATCACTGTCCCCTCCATCCTCCTGATGCAACTCAATAAGCTTTCCATCATCGAGTAAAGCAAGCCATGTACCTTTTTTTCTGGTATCGACTACTAATTCTAAACTCACGAAAGCTTGATTTAACTGTGAAACTAATATATAGAAAAACTTAGTAGAACAATTCTACTAAGTTTTTCCAATGAACTAACAAGATGAATTACTTCTTCTTCTTGTGACGGTTTTTTCTTAGTCTCTTTTTACGCTTGTGAGTAGACATCTTATGTCTCTTTCTTTTTTTACCACTTGGCATAATTCTATATATTTAATTTGTTAAAATTCTAATAATTATTTTTCCCTAATAAGAAAAAAATACTCTTACAAATACAAGTAAGATTGCAAAAGTAATAAAACGAATTGATATTAAATCAAATGCTTCATTTTAATTTACTTAACTTTCACATTCGACTTAACATCTTCAACGAATGTCTTAGCTGGTTTGAAAGATGGAATATTGTGTGCAGGTATGATAATCGCAGTATTTTTTGAGATATTTCGCCCTGTTTTTTCAGCTCTTTCTTTAACGATAAAGCTACCAAAACCTCTCAGGTAAACATTTGTTCCATCCGATAATGACGATTTAATAGTCGTCATAAAAGACTCCACAGCCTTTAATGCTTCAACTCTTTCCAACCCTGTTTCTTGAACTATATTTGAAATAATATCTGCTTTTGTCATATCTACTTGATTTTTTGATGTTTAAATTTATTCTTAACCATACTTGGGTACAAAAATATATTTCTATTTTGATATAATAAGTTACTTTTGAATAAAAAATTGACTTTTTCCCTAAATGAATGATTTTTCCCCATTAATACGCTCTTGGTATAGACTAAATAAAAGAGATTTACCTTGGAGGAACACAATTGACCCTTATCAAATTTGGTTATCCGAAATAATCATGCAACAAACGAGAGTTGAACAAGGGTTAAAATACTATTTGAAATTCATTCAGAACTACCCAACTATTCTGGATCTTGCGAATGCAAACGAACAGAGCATTCTTAACGATTGGCAAGGCTTAGGGTATTATAGTCGTGCTAGAAATCTACACCATTCTGCCAAAGTAATACGAGATGAATATGAAGGTGTATTCCCTAAAGACTTCAAAACACTAATTAAACTTAAAGGCGTAGGTGTTTATACTGCCTCTGCGATAAGCTCCTTTGCTAATAATGAGAATAAAGCAGTTGTAGATGGGAATGTTTACCGATTCCTTAGTCGCGTATTCGATATTGACACAGCAATTGATAGTACTGAGGGGATTAAATTATTTCAAGAACTTGCCAATGATTTGCTCGATACAAAAAAATCTGGAGAACATAATCAAGCAATAATGGAAATGGGAGCGTTAATTTGCACGCCTAAAAAACCGTCTTGTGACAAATGTCCTTTACAAGTGAAATGTTTAGCCTACTCAAATCAAACCATAACTTCTCGCCCACATAAGTCTAAGAAAACAAAAGTCAGAACTCGATACTTTCACTTTCAAATCTACAAAGAGGATAACACTATTCTACTTGAAAAACGCGAAAAGAAAGATATTTGGCAGAATCTGTTTCAATTCCCGATGATTGAGACAGATAATAGCAAGACACCTGCGACGAAGATCTCAATTCAATCAAGAGTTCACCAATCTGAAGTAATCAAACACATCTTGAGTCATCAGAAACTACTCGCAGTATTTCACTATTTTGATTCTTTTCCAACAATAATAGACTCTAAATTTGTGAAGGTTAACATTGCAGATATTCAAAATTACCCGCTCCCTCGACTTATCGATAAATATCTTGAAGATTCTTCTTACTTCTTCAAATAATTCGTACTTTTAATAAAAAGTAACCAAATTTTATGGCTGGAACAGTAAATAAAGTAATTTTAATCGGGAATCTTGGAAAAGACCCTGAAGTTAGACATTTAGAAAATGGTGCTATCGTCGCTAATTTTCCTATTGCAACTTCTGAGTCATATACCGATAAAAATACTGGACAAAAAGTAGTCAATACTGACTGGCATGACATTGTAGTTTGGAGAGGTTTAGCAGGTGTTGTCGAAAAATATGTTCGAAAAGGGCAAAAGGTTTACATTGAAGGAAAACTAAGAAAACGTTCTTGGCAAGACAAAGATGGCAACACAAGATACTCATCAGAAGTGGTTGCTGACGAACTTACAATACTATCTAAAAACGAAAATGCAGAATCATCAAGTCAGGCTCCATATAATTCAAGTGGAACACCTGATAAACCATCTAAAGTTGATGATATAATCAACAATGATGACGGTGTTTTACCATTTTAAAAACAATAAATGAACACAATAGAACCTCCGGGTATTACACCCTTTGAATGGGCGATTCATGCCGGTTTTGGAACAATTGAAATCGTTCTATTTATCACTCTTGCCTTTTTATTATTAAGTTCTGCATTGATCTCAGGGTCTGAGGCTTCATTTTTTTCGCTAAGTCCAAGTGACAAAGAAACTTTAAAAAATGAAGAGAGCAAAAAAGCAGACTTCGTCAACAAGTTACTAGACAAGCCCAAAGACTTACTTGCCACAATTCTAATTTTAAATAATTTTCTGAATGTTGGAATTGTCATATTATCAAGTGCTTTTTTAAGTAAATTATACAATGACTCATCGATTAATGAAGCATTGAAGTTTTTATTCGAAGTTATATTAATCACTCTAGTATTGTTGTTACTTGGAGAAGTAATCCCCAAAATATACGCCACAAAAAACGCTCTGAAATTCAGTAAAATGACAGGGCGGATATTATATTACTTAGATAAAATACCTCCCGTATCTTGGGTCAGAGCCACTCTAGTCTCTGGCTCTTCATTTATTCAAAGAAAGTTTAAAAAAAGTGTAATTGACATTTCTTCAGACGAATTAGAAGCCGCCCTCGCATTAACAAAGGAAGGAGTAGGTGATATTGCAAATCAAGAACATAAAATTCTAGAGGGAATTGTAAATTTTGGGAAAACAGAAGTTAGACAAATCATGAAACCACGAATTGATGTGCAAGCAATCGAAAAATCAACTCTATTTGATGATGTTATGTCCAAAATTTTGGCTTGTGGACATTCTAGAATTCCTGTATACCGAGATTCTTTTGATCATGTTATTGGCATTTTATTTATTAAAGATTTGTTGCCTTACCTAGGCAACAAAGAAAAAGTAGATTGGGTAAAACTCATTCGTGAGCCTTTTTTCGTCCCTGAAAACAAAAAAATAGATGATCTATTAAAAGAATTCCAAGAGAAGAAAGTACATATCGCTCTAGTTGTTGATGAGTATGGTGGAACAAATGGTATTGTTACACTTGAGGATATCTTGGAAGAAATTGTTGGAGACATTACCGATGAATTCGACCAAGACAAATTGAACTACTCAAAAATTGACAGTCACACCTTTCTTTTTGAAGGCAAAACAGCATTAATTGACTTTATCAAAGCAATGGACATCGACGAAGAAGAATTTGACAGCAAGCAAGCTGAAACTCTTGGTGGTTTTATAATTGAAGAAGCTGGAAGAATCCTAATGAATAATGAATTTATTGAAGTGGGTAATTTAAAATTAATAATTGAGTCAAGCGATAATAAGCGAATCAAAATGATCAAAGTAGAAATCCAAAAATGAAATATCTAATTCTTCTTTCAGTTCTCTTTAGTTTTTATTCTTGTGAAGAAATTATTACAATACCGAAACCTCCAACTTATTTGAGATTGGAATTGCCCGAGCACACTTATAGGAATTATCAAGATGACTGTCCATATAAATTGTCAATTGCTGAAATATTCTCCGTAAATAAAATTAAAAATGGAGAGGAGTCAACTTGTCATAAAGATATTGATCTAGGTCCACTTAATGCAAAATTGCATTTTTCATACATTCCAATGACTGAGCCTTTATCTTCTTACGTCAATTATTTAAATGATAAAATTGACGATCATAAAATAAAAGCAACTGCAATAGAAGATTACCGAATCATCAGATCTGATGATAAAGTATTCTGCACATTTTTTTACTTGCAAGGAGACGTTGCCTCTCCATTCCAATTTTACATGACAGATTCTGTCAATAAGTTTGCAAGCGGAGCTGTTTATTTTAATTCTACCCCAAATTTTGATTCTTTAAGACCATCTTTGGATTATTTAAAAATTGATTTAGACCATTTTATAGAGAATTTCAAATGGAAAAATTAAATACTGTTTATTTAAGTTTAGGCTCAGATCTTGGGGATCGAAAAAAAAATATTTCTGACGCAATTGAGCTAATTAAAAAAAAAGCAGGGAAAGTCCAAAAACAATCTTCTTTCTATGAATCAAAGCCACTTGGGTTTAAATCAGAGACTTTATTTTACAACATTTGCATCGAAATTGAGACAACTTTAACTCCTATTGGATTATTAAAATTGCTTCAGAAAATAGAATTAAAACTAGGACGTATTAAAGATCCATCCGCAAAAATGTATGCCTCTAGAATAATAGATATTGATATCCTATACTACAATCAAGTTATATTTATGAAAGAAATATTAATGATCCCACATCCACATATTCGTGAGAGAAAATTCGTACTCATACCACTAAAGGAAATTGCACCTCTATTTACAGATCCAAAAAACCATCAAACAATTGAGGCTTTACTTGATAAGTGTACCGACAAATCGCAGCTTAATAGAGTTGATTAGTTACTCATTTACTCTCAACAAAACATTATTAATTTCAAAAACAAACAACACAAAACACAGACAACATAATAAACAAATGTTTCTAGTACAGAAAAAGTGTCAAATACTAGACTAATTCAATCAATCAAAACAAAATAAACTCAATCCAAATTTCACTTTTATTAACTTTTTTATGTATCATTGCACTTGAAAATTGAAAAAGAAATTATTAAAATCATTATGAAAAAGCAAACCGTAAAAGTTTTGTCACTTTTAGTTGTATCTGGAGCATTAGCTACAGGGTGTCAATTACTTAAGGATGTTGACTATGTTGCAACACCAAACCCGTTAGAAATGCACGGTGATTCTGTACGTGTATCTGTTGATATTACATTCCCAGAAAAAGGAATTCACAGAAAAGCTGCAGCTGAAATTGTTCCAATGTTAGGAACTCATGCACTTAAGACAGTTAGAGTACAAGGAGAAAAATCTACTGGAAACGGAGAAGTTATTCAATATAAAGCCGGTGGTAAAGTAACTTATACTGATATGTTTGCTTATTCTGCAGATATGGAGAATAGCGATTTATCTATTACAGGTAAAATTTACAAAGGAGAAAAGGAAAAAGGTGAGATTCCAGCAACAAAAATTGCGGATGCAACTATCATCACTTCATTATTAGTAAACAAAGATTTCAAAGTAATCGTTGCTAAAGACCAGTTCCACAGAGTAACAGAAGAAACTTTCATGTCGCAAATTAACTATGCGAAAGGAAAATCAGCTGTTTCTACTTCTGAAATGAGACAAGATGACATCGTGGCATTTGAAGCATTCTTAAACAATGCTCAGACAGATACTAAGGTTTCAATTAAGACAATTAACATCACTGGTTACGCTTCTCCAGAAGGTGAAGAAGATAAGAACAATACATTATCTACAGATAGAGCGAATGCTGGAAAAGAGTCTTCTATGAAGATTGGTAAGAAAGCAGAAAATGAAGCTGCAACTGGAGAAGATGTTTATTCTTTGAAAGGTAGTGGTGAAGATTATGATGGATTCAAATTAGCATTAGAAAATGATTCTATAATGAACGAAGATGACAAGAACTTGGTTTTACGTGTTCTTTCAACTATCACTAACTCTACTGAGCGTGAACAAGCAATGAGAGATTTAGGAAAAACATTTACTTACTTAGATAAGAACATTTTTCCAGCTTTAAGACGTGCTGAAATGATTGCTGTTTATGACCAAACAGGATTCTCTGATGAAGAGTTAATTGCTTTATCTGTATCAAACCCTGACACACTTAACTTGGAAGAGTTATTGTTTACAGCTGCATTATCTACTGATTTGAATGAGCAATTAAGAGTTTACAAAATTGCTGAAGGAAGATATACTGATGATTATAGAGCTATAAACAATGTTGGAGCTGTATTGTATATGCAAAACAAAGTATCAGAAGCTAAGTCACAATTCGAAAAAGCAAATGGTGTTGAAGATAACGTAATTTCAAAAAACAACTTGGCAGCGATTGCTGGATTAGCTGGTGAACGTGAAAAGTCAATGGAGTTATTAGGTCAAGCATCTGGTGCTGGATCAGAAGTAAGCTACAATAAAGGAATTTTAAACATCCAGGATGGTGACTACGCTGATGCAATTTCTAATTTTGGATCTGATGCTTCTTTCAATAAAGCTTTAGCTGAGGTGTTAAATGATAATGCTTCTAATGCTGTTACTACGTTAGATGCATCTGCTGACGCTGAAACTGCTCAAGGATACTACTTAAAAGCTGTTGCAGCTGCTAACCAAGATGACTTACAAGGAATTGTAAACAACTTGAAGAGCTGTTTCGCTAAAGATGGATCTTACAAAGCGAAAGCTGGAAAAGACAGAGAGTTTATGAAATATATGGAAAATACTTCTTTTACTGCATTGATGTAATAATATCTTATTTTCAAAAAAGCCTGGCCATTCGGTCAGGCTTTTTTTATACCATAAAATCCAATTGTTAATTACTAGATACATTTAATTAACAAATTTAGTTGATTCGATCTTAAGTTAAATACTGAGCACTATTTAGCATCTGTAAGTATCTAATATCGAATTGCAAGAGACAATATTCTCAAAGGTAATGTTGGCTAGTTGATAACACAAAAGTTAAAGGACTCTAACCTCGTTAGAAGCGTTAATTTATTAGGTCAAGAAATGAATGTAAATGGTTCGATTCAAAAATAGATCACAACTAGAGCAGTTTTTTACCATTAGAATGTACTTTATACAAGTACTCTTGCTCACGTTGCCCTTTAGTAGTATAAAGTTGATGTTCTGTTTTTAAATAATCTAAATCCATAATTGTAGAATACCCTGATTTAGAAACAATTTTCTTGGCCGCCATTATAACTTTATCTTGCTCACCCCAACTTTCTGAAATGTGAGTAAAATCCTGACTAATATTCATTTCTTTTGGTGCTACAACTATCGTATTCTCGTTATCAAGTTTCAATAAACATTGGTCAAGAAATTGCTGTGCATAAATTAAAGGACCGCTAGAAATCACAACAGTATGGCCAACTTTTAAACTGTCTTTATCATAGATGCTAAATCTTGAATATGGCCCAATGTAACTTAGACTAACACCTTTTCTAACTTTACTCAATTTTCCAGCTAGTCGGTTATTTGCATAATCCATCACCCAAACTTCATCGAACTTCTTCATTAACTTCAAATGAAGTTGATCGACCAAAAACTCAAGCTTTCGAACTGGTAAATTCAGTTGATGGGTAATGAAAATGGAATGCGTAGTATCTGAAAAAAAACCATATCGATGATCGGAAAGAATACAGTCAATACCAAATTTATTCACGTATGCTTCAACTTCTTGTTGTTCTAAATTCTTTCTTTTTTTCAACTCTCCACTTTGCTTCAATAAATTCAAAGAAAAATTCCCAGCATGACTAAATTTAAATGGATATCCCTCGTGTTTGATAAATTGAATTGTTGGAAAATATTCTTTGAAAACTCTTATCTGATCAGAACTCCCTGCTATAAACAAAGTGTTCTTCTGATTAGTCAATTCATTGATCAATCCAATACACCTAGAAACGTGCCCCATTCCCCAGTTGAGAACAGAAATCAGAATTCTTTTATTGTGTATTTCTTCAGGTAACATTTTCTCATGTAAAGTTAACAGACAATTTTAAGTATATTCATCACAATCTTCATAAATTTTCAACTAAAATAGATTGACTTTCCCAACTTTGCTTCTATCTTTAACGTTAAGTAAGAACTAAACGATAATTAATATGTTAGACGGTAACGAATTTAAAAAATACGCAACGAAGCACATGGGTATCAGTAGTATGCACATGGAGCATTACATAGAATCATCTTTGACTCCATATATTATTGAGGAACGTCAAATGAACATGACTCAAATGGATGTGTTTTCTCGATTAATGATGGATAGAATTATCTTTCTTGGAACAGGAATCAATGATCAAGTTGCAAATATTATTAATGCACAGTTATTGTTTTTAGAGTCTGTAGACGCTAAGAAGGATATTCAAATTTACTTAAACTCTCCAGGTGGTTCTGTTTATGCTGGCCTAGGAATTTATGATACGATGCAATACATCAAATCAGATGTTGCGACTATTTGTACAGGAATGGCAGCTTCAATGGGTGCCGTTTTGTTATGTGCTGGTGCTGAAGGGAAACGTTCAGCTTTAAAACATGCTAGAGTAATGATTCACCAACCAATGGGTGGAACGCAAGGTCAAGCATCAGACATTGAAATTACTGCGAGAGAAATACAGAAATTAAAAAAGGAGTTGTACGATATTATTTCACAACACTCTAAACAAGATTATGACAAAGTATGGGCAGATTCAGATAGAGACTATTGGATGACATCTGGTGAAGCAAAAGATTATGGAATGGTTGACGAAGTTTTGCTTCGTAATCGAAAATAGATTAACTTTGTAAGTATGAAATCGGCCCTTGTTCATTTTAATTAATGGAAAAGGGCTTTTTTATCTAAAATTATGGCAAATAAGGAGTCAGGTTGTTCATTTTGTGGACGTCCAAGAGAAGAAGTAGGAATGTTGATTGCTGGGGTCACTGGCCACATTTGTGAAAGCTGTGTTTCACAAGCGCATACTATAGTGAAAGAAGAGGACATTGAAACACCATCTGACGAAACAGATGCAATTACTGTATTAAAGCCTCAGGAAATTAAAACTGGCCTTGATGAATTTGTCATCGGTCAAGATGATGCTAAAAAAGTATTGTCTGTCGCAGTATACAATCATTACAAGCGTTTGAATCAAAAAGTCAGAAAAGACGATATTGAAATTGAAAAGTCGAATGTAATATTAGTTGGACGAACAGGTACAGGGAAAACTTTACTTGCAAAAACTATTGCTAAAATGTTAAATGTTCCTTTCTGCATTGCGGATGCAACAGTGTTGACTGAAGCTGGCTATGTTGGCGAGGACGTTGAAAGTATTCTTTCTCGTTTGCTACAAGCTGCTGATTACAACACTAATTCTGCTCAAAAAGGAATCGTTTTTATAGATGAAATAGATAAAATTGCACGGAAAAGTGACAACCCTTCAATCACTCGTGATGTCTCTGGTGAAGGTGTTCAACAGGCTTTACTAAAGTTATTAGAAGGTACAATTGTTAATGTTCCACCACAAGGAGGAAGGAAACATCCTGAACAAAAAATGATTCAAGTAGATACGAAGGATATTCTTTTTATCTGTGGAGGTGCTTTTGATGGAATTGAACGAATCATCGCAAACCGTGTGAGTCGTCAAACGATCGGTTTCTCTTCAGCCAGCGAGGTTTCGATTGACAAAGAGTCTCTTTTAAAATACATCAACCCAACGGACATTAAAACTTACGGATTAATCCCAGAATTAATCGGTCGTTTCCCTGTATTGACGTATTTAGAGCCTCTAAGTAAAGATGCATTAAGAAGGATATTAACTGAGCCTAAGAATGCATTGGTTAAGCAATATGTTCGACTCTTTGAAATGGATGATGTTGATTTAAAATTTGATGGAAAAGCTCTTGATTTTATCGTTGATAAAGCCATAGATTTTAAACTTGGAGCAAGAGGATTGCGTTCAATTTGTGAAGCAATATTGAATGACTCAATGTTTGAAATCCCTTCTTCTGAAGAAAAAACATTTAGAGTTACAAGAAATTATGCTGAGGCTAAATTTTCTAAATCTAAAATAGCGAAGTTGAGAGTGGCTTAAGAAGCGTTTTATTAACTCACTTTAAACTTACAGTACTTAATTACAGAGCCTTTTGCTGTAAACAATTTCTCATAGTGGGTTTTAATGTGAAAAATGTCGCGTGTCATTTTGTCAATTTTCTCCGGTAATTCACCATATAAATCCCAAGTCAATTCTAACAACTCATAATTCTGAAGTTTAATTTGCTCTTCTGTGTATTGAAACAAAAGATCACTATCTGTTTTCATATGAATAATTCCTCCAGGTTTTAATATTTTTCTATATCGATCAATAAAAATTGGAGAGGAGAGTCGTTTATTTACTTTTTTTGGTTGTGGGTCAGAAAAAGTAAGCCAAATTTCATCTACTTCATCAGCCGTAAAGCAATCCTGGATGAAATCAATTTTTGTTCTTAAGAATGCCACATTCTTTTGATTTGCATTCAATGCTTGCTCAGCACCAATAAACATTCGTGCCCCTTTAATATCTACTCCAATGAAATTCTTCTCTGGATAATGATTAGCCAATCCTACAGAATATTCTCCCTTACCACAACCGAGTTCTAATACAATTGGGTGATTATTTTTAAAATGTTCCTTGTGCCATTTACCCTTCAGGTAATATTGTTCTTTGATAACAGGTTCGTGAAAATTATCAAAATCTTTAACTGCGGCAAATCTTCTTATTTTATCTTTTCCCATTACAATTGAATCCGGATTGAATTTGCTCCCTGTACGAATAAATAAACTCCTGTTGAATGAACATTTTTTGAAATATAAAAAATCTCATTTTCCTTGTATTCTGCAACCATTGTACCCGCTACATCTGTTAATTTTGCAGTACTTTTGTATGCTGATTCTATTACAACTTGACCGTCTTGATATTTCACCAAAAACACTTTCGGATCATTTTCAAAAAGATTCAGACTTGGGTTCTCTAATAAAAAAGTCCTTTTTGAAACTATTTGATTCACATCCATCCCTCCTGCAATAATCCACCTTCTTTCTGCCAGTTTCGCAATTCCTCTTAAATCCATCAATGAATTGGTTTGAGGAATATCATCATTGTATTCATACGCTGTATTATTAAATTCTAAAATCCTTAAAGAAGGATTAACTCCACCTGAACCATCATAGGCTATCCCATTAAAATTGTATGAAGTTGGTGATCCACCAACCCAAAAAACAACATTTCCATCTCCACTGCATGCAGATCGATATCCTGCATTTCCTGGTGAACTATCTATTTCTGTCCAAACAATATCCGTCGGATTTAGCGGATTAATATAACCTCTTCTCATAAATCTTCTGGCTGAAAAATTACTTCCTGCCGCTCCACCATAATAATATATAGTATCTCCCAAAATATAACCAGATGCTCCAAATGTTTCGAATCTGAATGTACTTGGTGTACTTGTTCCTACTTGCCATGAATCAAAACTCGGGTCATAAATTTGAACATTTGGAACGTTACCGGTATTACTCCAGCCCGTAATTACATAAATTAAACTATCCTTATAAACGCATTGAACATGGTCATCAATTGCTAGCGGTATCGAAGCTCCATCAGCCTCATAAGTATCGGTCGTTGGGTTATAGACATGTACCTTATCGGATGATATTTCAGTGTTGTTTGAAAAAACATGATAACCACCCATAATATAAATTTTATCCTTTACAAAAGAAGCGCCAGCAGCAATCTTCCCTATAGTATCTGGCAGTGAATCAATCTCAACCCATGTATCTGAAGAAACAGTATATTTTGCCGCTCGTTGATGAATACCAGAATACAATTTCGTCGGGTCTATACCCCCAAACGAGTAGACAAACTCCTGACCACCAACAATTGCTTCACACAAAGCATTATTTGCAGATTCAAATGGCATATTTGATAATTCTGTCCATTGCCATTGAGCTAATGAAGAGTTGGCAAGAAACACAAAAAGGGACATTCTAATTAATTTCAACATAATAACTTGTGTGCTTTCTAATATTCAAAACTTCGTTATTTTCAAAAAATAAATATTGTCCCTTTATTCCTTTCAAAACACCTTCAATCACAGGCGTTTTATCAAATGAAAGGCTTTTAACCTTGGTCGGAAATTCCAATACTGGATAATTCAAGTTAACTATCTCGTCATTCTCCGAAAACAAATCCATAATGTCAGCAGGGAGATGCTCTTCTAACGCCCATTTCTCTTCTTCTAGGTCAATAGTGTTATCAACATCATTAGTCAACATTTTGCGCCAATTTGTTCTGTCCGTGAACAATTCTTTTAACGCTACTTCAACCCTGCCAGCTTCATATCTGTTTTCAGTTTCCGCTAATCGAATCGCAGCAGTTGCTTCTTGATCAATCCATCGCGTTGGCACCTGATCTTCTCGAGTGATTCCAACTTTTACTGCACTTGATGCTGCCAAATAGACGATATGAGGTTTATTGTGGTGCTTTTCTTCCCACTCAGGATCACGACCTTCTCCCAAATGCGCCCTGCAAAGTTCTGGGCGAATAATACATTCAGCTGATTCGGGTGCATTCATAAAACAAGTGTAACAAAAACCTTGACCAAAAGACTTCTTGGTTACTTTTTTACAAGCTAAGCAATTAATAATACCGTTCCATTCCAATCGAATATGTTTTCCAATCCTGGCATTCATATCGACATCTGTAGATAGATTTAAAGTATACATAATAGGATCACCTATTTGCACACTCATTTTCCGTATGTTTCCTGAAGCAGACATTTAATCTTCTGGAAGAATATTCATTTTATCTGCAAAATGATGGCAATAATCTCTTAAATCTTCACAAATATTCTTTTCACCTGTTGCCTTTTCAAATGAATCAGACAAGGTTAAAAGTGTTTGATGAAAAAACTGCTTCATTTCTTCTACAGACATTTCTTTTGTCCATAAATCAATTTTCATTGTGTTATTACTTTTCGGATCCCAAAGCGATAATAACATAGCTTTTGCTTCAGCATCTAATACTCCTCCATCGTCCGCAGACCATTTCATTCGAATGGGTAAATTATTCTCATTCAACCCAACCTTAACTTCTATTGTTGAGGTTTTAATTATTTTTTCTTCCATTCTTGTTTTCTCTTTTTTTGTTAAGAATTAGTCAATATCATATTCTTGAAGAATTTCATTGTAAGAGGCGTCAACCATTTCTGACAGTGTCACTTCGTTTTTTTCCATATAACGATGAACCATTCTCCAACCAAGAAACTGACCTAAACGATCAGGTGCATCTTGATTTGGTAGTCCAGGAGTAAAAGGCCCCTCATTCATCATATTTCGTGTAGTTCTTTCATCAGACTTAAATAAGAGTTTTTCATCTACAAGATGTCGCCAAAAAAACAACTCATTATTAACCGCCCATTCATAATCTTCAGGTGTATAGCGTAAAATAATGTTCGATTCAAATTCAGGAAATGAAGCTTCAACAAGGTATAATATTTTCCCCCAACGAACCATATTTTCAGCAAGATTACCTTTTGAATCATTAACATAATGCGTTTCGACCCATGAGGTAAGGACATCTCTCTCGTAATACTCCATTTTCATCGCGTCCTTCATCCAGTCAAAGAAATATTGTGGGTTCAGCTGTTCAACGATACTACTTGTATCTCCCATATACCATTCAGCCCCTACTCCAATTTCTTTCTCTGCGCTATACATTGCCGTTCTAAATAAACCATTCAAGTATGCTATTGATTCCGGAATGTTTCCTTCCGGGAAATAATATCTAATGTGTCTGAATCCATCAATAACTCTATCTTCTTTTTCAATTAATAAAGGAATGATTCTAGAAAGGTCTTTTTCCAATGCCTGTATAGAAGTGTCAGCTCTAAAATCTTGGATACTATTATAAAAAGCTGTGTCAGATACTTTACCAATTTTTAATACTCTCCCTATTTCATAAGCTAAAATACTTTCATCGATATTTGAAAGTTCCTTATATTGTTTCATCAATTCAGAAGAGTCGCTATAATAAACAATCTCATTAATATTAGTGAAACTTATATTTACCTGAGTGCCAGACACATTAACAAGAAGGGGATTGTTTTCGCAGCCAATCAAAATGATGGAAACAAAAACAAAAATGAATGTATTCTTTAGAGTCATTAAAATTCTTTATTTTCGTAGTCAAAAGTACTGAAAAAGTACAAGTTTTAAAGTATAGAAAAATCATAAGTCATGAAAAAGATAGTATTAGGATTAGCATTTTTAGGATTCATTGGTGGAGTTCAAGCTCAGGAAGCCGCTGATAAGAAAGTTCAAGCCGGATTAATAGTAGGTGCAGGTATGAATTTCGCTAAAATGGCAACTAAGAAAATAGCTTCAGCAGGCGCCGGCGCTGATTGGACAATTGGTGCCAATTTAAATTATACGTTTAACGAAACGGTTGGTATAACTACAGGAGTTGAATTTGATTTTTCTACATTAAAATATGATGCGGTGGACAATGTATATTATAGATATAATGACAACACAATATTGACACAAGATGAAGCTGCCGAGGCAGAAGGTACTTTTCTAATGACTTCTAGAAGTCAAAAACCTATTTATCTAACAATTCCGGTTATGGCTTTGTTTAGAACTAATTTTATCGGTTACTTCCGTTACTTCGGGAAATTCGGTTTGCGTTCTAGTTTTTTACTTGCAAACACTGTTACAGACGAAGGTACGGCATATGTTAATGGATCTGGATTAGATGATCCATTCATAAACCCAAACGCTGGAGGGACTTCTACTACTAATGAAAACATGACTCATAGTAAAAATGATTTAGACTTTTTTAAATCTTCTGTAGGTATAGCTGGTGGAGCAGAATGGAATTTTACAGGATCTACATGTCTAGTAGCAGAACTTGGTTACTACTATGGGTTTACTGATATTCACAGGAGCAGAAAAGATGAAAATACTTCTTTAGCAACTTCTAACGCTGGTGGGGTTGATGATACCCCTTCATTCTTCAATAATGCTGTAAAACAATCGCAGTTGATGTTTAAAGTTTCAATTTTATTCTAGAAAAGTGCAAGCAAAAAAAGTAGCACAGTATATTGTATCTTGGTTAGATGACTATTGTGTTTCTGCAAAAGCTCAAGGATTTATCATTGGCATATCTGGAGGTGTTGATTCTGGATTGACTTCAGTTTTATGTGCAATGACAGGAAAGAAAGTTATTCTGTTGAGCATGCCAATTCGCCAAACGACTGCAGAATATTCTAGAGCAAAAAATCACTTAAGAGCTTTAACGGAGAGATTTGACAATGTTGAAGTATACGACATCAATTTAACAGATACTTTCTCGGAATTTGAAAAGAACATGCCTTTTGACTTAAAAGAACAACACCTCGCTATGGTAAATTCAAGGGCTCGATTAAGAATGATGACACTCTACGCTTTAGGTCAAGCTAACAGTGTTTTAGTCGTTGGAACAGGAAACAAAGTGGAAGATTTTGGAGTTGGTTTCTATACTAAATATGGTGACGGCGGTGTTGACTTAAGTCCTATTGCTGATTTAACTAAAACTCAAGTTTGGGATTTAGCGCGTGAAGTTAAAGTTATTGAAGAGATTATTGAAGCTCAACCAACTGATGGCCTTTGGGAGGACGGAAGAAGTGATGAAGATCAAATCGGAGCAAGTTATTCTGAGCTCGAATGGGCAATGAATTATAATGGCGATACAGACAATCTTTCTGACCGTAAAGCAGAAGTATTTGCCATCTATAAACACTTAAATGCAATCAATCAACATAAGATGATTCCCATTCCGGTTTGTTTAATTCCAAAAGAATTCAGCTGATTTATTCAGGCGCAAGACGAAGAACAATTCCATCTATCTCTTCAGAAATTTGGATTTGACAGCCTAATCGACTATTCTCTTCCACATGAAATGCTTGATCTAACATGTCTAATTCATCATCGCTTTGCTCTGGGAGAGTTATTTCAGATTCTAAATAGCATTGACATGTAGCGCACATTGCCATTCCTCCACATTCGCCAAGAACAGGTAGTTCGTATGCTTTACACAACTCCATGATATTCATATTCATGTCTGTTGGAGCAACTAAATTATGCTTCTCCCCTTCTCTATCTATTATTGTAACTTTTACGTCTTGCATTTAAAAATAATTGATGCGAAATTAACAATTCAATTGAATATTCTCAATGTTTCGTTACCATTCCATGACGTTTGATATTGACGAAGCCCATACTGTGAACCAGATATTGGAGAACCATCATAAAGTGAGAATAAAGCACTATTACAATCATCTAATAATTCTAAAAAATTATTCGCGCCTGGATACAAAGGAGTAGCACAACTGCCATCTTCGTCCGCCGGGGAATGACGGTCAAAAGCAATGAACTCATCAACACCTCTGCGGTATACAATAATGCCTTTAGAGCCTCCATTAACATAAGCCCAACCGCTTACTCCTATTAATGCAGAATAACTAGGTAGTGTTATATTTATTGCAATATCAAATTGAATACTTGGTACTGGATTTTGCGAATTCTTCTTGCATCCAGAAACTAAAAGTCCCACAAATATCAATAAAATAAAATGTATCTTCATTGCATAAATTTATACTAGAATCAGTAAAGTTATGAAGTTTAAAACGATTTTCAGCATCTTTTTATTGTTACTGGCTCTAAATTTTGTTAGTTGTGGTTCAACAAAACCGGGTAAAAATCCAGAAACTGTTGAGCAGACTGAAAAACAAAGGGCTAAGGCAGCGAAGAGATCAAAGAAAGTAGCCAAAAAAAGAACTAAAGAAGCGTACGCAAGATACTGGGATAATCAATCCAAAGCGGCACGGAAATCAATCAAGCAAAACAAAAAGCGAAATAAAAGAATTACAAAACATAAAAAGAAACATTAATTATTAAATCTTGTGTTAATTATAGAATTAAATAGATCTAGATTTCTTTACACAAACCATTTCATCTATTTATAAGCGTAGAAGTTTATATTTGTGAGTACAATTTATTTTTACATTAAACATTTGAATAAAACTGTTCTATATTTATCCTACGATGGAATGACAGACCCACTTGGTCAGTCACAAGTCCTGCCATATCTTAGAGGAATATCAAAGGCTGGTTATAATGTTCATCTTGTAAGTTATGAAAAACCGGATCAACTTAAAAAACACAGAAAAGTAATTGATCTATTTTGCAAAGAAGCGAGCATAAAGTGGCACTTTCAAGACTATAGCTCTCAAGGTGGATTAATAAGCACGTTGAAACAGATCAAGCGCATGAAAAAAATCACAATGTATCTTCACGAGAAGCATAATTTTGATATTGTACATTGCAGATCATACATCTCTGCCCTTGCAGGACTAATTCTAAAGCGTAAGAGCGGAGCCAAATTTGTATTTGATATGAGAGGCTTTTGGGCTGATGAGCGTGTAGATGGTAAACTATGGGATTTGAATAAACCGCTTTTCAAATTGATTTATCGATTTTTTAAAAAGAAAGAAATTCAATTTTTTAAAGAAGCTGATTACACAATTTCTCTAACCGAGAATGGGAAAAATGAAATTGAGTCTTGGACTGAATTTTCAGCTATAAAACCTCGAATTAAAATCATTCCATGTTGCGTAGATTTGAACTTGTTTGACCCATCAAACATTACAGAACAAGCAAAAAAGAATTTGAAAGATGAGCTAGAAATAAAGCCAGATGATTTTGTTTTAGGATATGTTGGCTCAATTGGAACATGGTATATGCTGGATGAAATGTTGGATTATTTTAAGGTGCTAAAATCTAAAAACAACAATGCTATTTTTCTTTTTATTACTGGAGAAAATGAACTCACGATTATGGAAAAAGCAATTCAAAAAGGAATTAATCCAGAGTCGGTAAAAATTAAATCAGTATTACACAAAGAGGTTCCTTTGCATATTTCTATTTTTGATAACTCCTTATTTTTTATACGCTCAACGTATTCTAAAAAAGCATCATCACCTACCAAACAAGGAGAAATAATGGCCATGGGAATACCACTTATTTGCAACGCTGGAATTGGTGACACTGATAGCATTGTAAAAAAATACAACGCTGGAGAAATTGTGACTGAATTCAGTGATGTGTCTTACCTGAATATTGTAAGTCATCAAATTAAATTCGACATAAACGAAACGATCAGAGGAGCTCATGAGTATTTTTCTTTAGACGAGGGTATAAGACGTTATTTAAGTATTTATTCTGAAATATATGAGTAAGAAAATATTATTTCTTGCTCCCTACCCACACGGTCAAGCGCCATCACAAAGGTTTCGATTTGAACAATATTTCAATTTATTGAAAAATCATGGCTTCGAAATAGAATTTCGCGCATTTTTAAATCCAAAAACATGGAAGGTATTATATGCTAAGAGTTCTATATTTTCTAAAATAGTAGGAATTCTTGGAAGTTTTTGGCGGCGATTCATATTATTGTTTTCTATGCACAAATATGACTATATTTTTATTCATAGAGAAACGGCCATGGTCGGACCACCTATTTTTGAGTGGATTATTGCCAAGGTTCTCCGGAAGAAATATATTTATGACTTTGATGATGCGATTTGGTTGCCAAATTACAGCGACTCTAATGCAAGCTTTCATCGATTAAAGGCCTATTGGAAAGTGAAAAATATCATTAAATGGGCCGACAAAGTGAGCGTTGGGAATGATTATTTAAAACAATTTGCATTAAAATTCAATCAAAATGTGACTGTAATTCCTACAACAATTGATCTTGAAAATTCACATTCTATCGAAACCATACAAACTGAACAGATAATTAACATAGGTTGGACAGGTACACATACAACGATGGAATACTTGGATGATTTGATCCCTGTAATTCAGAAACTAGAGCATCTATTTAATTTTAATTTCATCGTAATTTCAAATGAAGCTCCCAAGTATAAACTAAAATCTCTTCAATTTATTAAATGGAATAAATCTTCAGAAATTAAAGATTTAGCATCAATACACATTGGATTAATGCCTTTACCTAATGAAACTTGGGCACAAGGAAAGTGCGGATTTAAGGCTCTTCAATATATGGCGTTAAATATTCCTACGGTTGCTTCACCAGTTGGTGTCAATACCTCAATCATTAAAGATGGCGAAAATGGCTTTTTATGTGAATCACAAGATGAATGGTTCGATAAAATAAGTCTACTTTTGTCGAACATAGAAATCCGTCAGGAGATCGGAAAAAAAGGAAAAGAAACAATTATAAATAACTATTCTGTTGCTAAAATAGGAACAGATTACAATAATTTATTTTCATGATTAAACTCGTATTTGCAACAAGCAATCAAAACAAGGTAATCGAAATTGACAATTTATTGCCAGAAACGATTCAATTATCATCTCTAAAGGAGCTTGGTCATAAAAAGGAAATCCTTGAAACCTCAAAAACAATTGAGGGTAATGCCATACAAAAAGCCAATTTCATAACTGATAATTATACTGTAAATTGTTTTGCCGATGATACAGGATTAGAGATTAATGCACTAAAAGGTGAGCCAGGAGTCCGTTCTGCGCGATATGCAGGTGAAGATAAAGACGACCTTGAAAACATCAAATTAGTTTTGAAAAAGCTTGAAACTGAAACAAAGCGAGGAGCTCAATTCAAAACAGTTATTGCACTTAACTTAGATGGAGAACAACATCTATTTTTTGGTGTTGTAAAAGGTACTATTCGTAATCAAAGAAATGGTAGCAACGGTTTTGGTTACGATCCTATTTTCGAACCTGAAAATTGCGGGAAAACTTTCGGAGAAATGACTTTAGATGAAAAGAATAAATACTCTCATCGAGCACGTGCATTCAATAAAATGATTCGTTTTCTTAATTCTAAAAAATAGAGAAAATAATACCTCAGAATTTATTGCCTTTCTTGTAGACAAAGCTTAAATTTGTTTTCGTAATTATTTCACAAATCCGTTGATGTTATTAATACAATTCCAACCAAAAAAAGAAGAGAATGTCAAAAATCATTTACACAATTACTGATGAAGCACCAGCTTTAGCAACGAAGTCTTTACTGCCAATAATCAAGGCATATACAAAAGCTGCAGGAATTGAAATTGAAACAAGCGACATTTCTTTATCGGGAAGGATATTGGCTAAGTTTAACGATTTTCTGAATGAAGATCAGCGTGTAGTTGACTCACTCGTAGAACTCGGAAAACTTGTGTTACAGCCTGATGCTAACATCATAAAACTTCCAAATATTAGCGCATCTATACCACAATTGAAAGCTGCAATTGAAGAGCTTCAAAACAAAGGTTTTGCAATACCTAACTATCCGGATTTACCATCAAATGATAGTGAAAATGATATTAAATCGCGTTACGATAAGATTAAAGGTAGCGCGGTTAACCCAGTTTTAAGAGAAGGGAATGCTGATCGTAGAGCTCCAAAACCAGTTAAAGAATATGCGCAAAAGAATCCGCATTCTATGGGGGCTTGGGTTAATGATTCAAAAACACACGTTTCTCACATGAAAAATGGTGATTTTGTTTCCAATGAGAAATCTTTAACTTTAGATAAAGCAAGTGTTGTAAAGATTGAATTGACCGACACCAATGGTAATATTTCAACTCTCAAAGATGGGATTCCTATATTAGCAGGCGAAATAATCGATGCAACTGTAATGGATAAAAATAAATTAGTTGCTTTTCTTGATGCACAGATGAATGATGCAAAAGACAAAGGTGTATTATTTTCTATTCACATGAAAGCAACAATGATGAAGGTCTCAGACCCAATTATTTTCGGACATGCGGTTAAGGTTTTTTTTAAAGATTTGTTTGCCAAGCACGAAGAAACTTTCAATCAAATTGGAGTCAACGTCAATAATGGCTTCACCAACTTATTGAATTCTATTGAGAA
>CAJQQA010000034.1 GCA_905480355.1 uncultured Flavobacteriales bacterium
TCTTTGGCTTTGATTGCGCCAACTCCATTCAATAAAGTCAATGCTATTTGATAATGTAATTCAGTATATTTCAAAATAATAGTTATTTTAGGCTTATTGAATTTAAGCAAATAATAAATGAAAAACATACTATTACTATTATTATTCATTCCTTTTTTTGGTTCTTCTCAAATCACAGGAACTATTATTGATCAAACAACTAAAGACCCTGTGTATGGTGCAAAAGTATTTGCTTCAACAGGGGAAAGGGTAATTAGTGATTTTGACGGGATATTTGTAATACAACCTAAATCATATCCTGTCACCTTAATAATTACGGCAAAGACATTCTTAGCTGACACAGTAAAAATCACCAAAAAAGGAGATTATACTATTGAATTATTTGAGTCTGTTCAAATAATTAAAACAGTTGTTGTAACCGCTGGCCGAAGAGATCAAGATATTGAGGATGTTTCTATATCCATGGAAATTATTCGTCCTGAACTATTTGAAAACAAAGGGCTGTTGAATCTAGAAGAAGCCGTTGATCAAAGTCCTGGGGTATTTGCTATGGATGGCACTGTAAGTATTCGAGGCGGAAGTGGTTTTGCATATGGTGCAGGGTCCAGAGTTCTTTTACTTTGGAATGGTATTCCAATAATTTCTGGAGATGCGGGAGACTCGAAATGGAACACAATTCCTATTGAAGCTGCTTCTCAAATTGAGGTTATAAAAGGTGCATCTTCTGTGTTATACGGTAGTGGCGCACTAAACGGAATTATCTCCTTAACCGAAAGAGAGCCTGGAACAAAAGGGGAGTTCAGAGCGAAAATTCAAGGAGGTATATACGACAACCCTAAACGATCAACTTTAAAATGGTGGTCAGCAAATCCAATGTTTGTTTCAGGAGATGCTTATTACGGTAAAATGCATAAGAAATTTGGATATACTGTTTCTGTTAATGGATTAACTACACCAGGGTTTAAAGAAGGTTCTTCAGAAGATAGAGGTAGAATTTCTGGAACACTGTTTTTCAGACCAGAAAAATTCAAAAAAATGAAAATGGGAATTGGGTACAACGCTCAATATCAGAAAACAGGAAACTTTCTAATTTGGGAAAGCGATACGTTCGCATATACTCCAAGTGGAGGTGCTGATCTTAGCAACCCTGCTTCGACCTTAACCTATAACACAGGAACATCTATTTCTGTTGATCCCTATATTAAGGTTTATGACAAGAAAAACAATTTACACTCGCTAAAAACACGCTACTATTTCTTGGATAGAACCAATCTAACCGACGCGTCTCAGTCTACTCAATCAGCAGTTTTGTATGGGGATTATCAACTACAGCGGAAATTTGCCCATGGTACAGTAATGACCGCTGGATTTACGGGTGTGCGAACCGATGTGAAATCTAATTTATTCGGAGATCATTTTTCTTCAAATCTTGCAGTTTATACCCAGTTTGAAAAACGTATGGGTAAACTCGATATTACTGGAGGAGTTCGTGTAGAGTATTACGAACAAGATGGCATGAGTGGTGACACAGATTTTTCATTTGGAAATGACACCAGCTCTATGACAACCTTGCCAGTATATCCCATTTTTAGGCTGGGAACACATTATCAATTGTTTAAATACACTCACCTTAGGGCTTCTTTCGGACAAGGAATTAGATATCCTTCAGTTGCTGAACGTTACACAAAAACATCTGTGGGTGCATTGAACATTTTTCCAAATCCAACCCTAAAACCGGAAACTGGATGGGCCGCAGAAATTGGGGTAAAACAAGTTATTAAAATCGGTAAAAAGTGGAAAGGCATTCTAGATTTAGCTGCTTTTGTTAACGAATATAATAATATGATGGAATTTACTTTTGGGGCTTATAAACCAGATTCTATTGCTTGGAGTATTGATCCAAACAATGTTGGATATATTGAAAAATGGCTCGGTTTCCAGGCACAAAACGCAGAGAAAGCTAGAATTTCAGGAGCAGAAATATCATTCAATAGCCTGGGCTCAATTGGAAAAGTTGAATTGACGTCATTAATTGGTTATACCTATATGAAGCCTGTAAGTTTAAATGCTGACCCGGCATATACTTCAACATTCTCTGATTCTGGATCAACCGTTTTAAAATATAGATTTAATCATCTTGCTAAAGCGGATATAGAAGCAACGTACAAAAATATTAGTATAGGTATTTCTGCAAGGTACAACAGTTACATGTCAAACATTGACAGAACGTTTGAAGATGGAATTGATATAGGTGGTACCAATGTCCAAATATTAACTGGTTTAAAAGAATACCGAGATAAAAACAATACAGGTTCTTTAGTTTTTGATGCACGAGCAGGGTATGAATTCAAAGATCATTACAGACTTGGGTTTATCGTAAGTAATTTTCTAAACACCGAGTATGTCACTAGACCTGGAGATGTTCGAGCCCCTAGAACGTTTATTCTTCAACTTCAAGTTAAGTTTTAATGAAATTTGTAGGAATTATCCCAGCCCGATATGAATCTTCTCGATTCCCAGGAAAGCCATTAATTGACTTGAAAGGGAAGTCGATGATTCAAAGAGTTTATGAAGGGGCAAACAAATCTGAAATGCTTGATGAAGTAATTGTGGCAACAGATGATCATCGGATAGTTGATGAAGTCGAAAAGTTTGGAGGCAAAGTTGTGATGACATCAACGAAACATTCAACAGGTTCAGATCGCTGTGGGGAGATTGCAAAAACGATAGATGCTGATGTCATTATTAATATTCAAGGAGATGAGCCATTAATTGACAGTAAGCAGCTGGATCAATTGTGTACTGCATTTTCAGACGGTCAAGTTTCAATTGCTACTCTAGGAATTAAGAGATCGGATGAGGATGCAAATAATCCTAATCGGATTAAAATGGTGCTTAATTCCAATAAAGATGCCATGTACTTCTCTAGAAGTGCCATTCCTAACACGAATAATGCACCGCCTTTCGGCATTAATGAATTTAATTTCTACCGTCATATTGGTGTTTACGGGTACAAAAAGGAGACATTATTAAAATTAATTGATCTGGAAAAAACAAAATTAGAACAAGTAGAATCCCTGGAGCAATTACGCTGGCTTTATCATGGTTATTCTATTCGAGTGGTAGAGACTAATATTGAAACACCAAACATTGATGTTCCAGAAGATGTAGAGAAAGTTTTACTTCTGCTTTAATTAGTCTATTTTTTTCATATTTTTGTAATGATGAGGACCATTGAACAACTTATAGGAGAATTACTATTACAACACAATTGTGTTATAGTGCCATCATTCGGTGGATTTGTTGCACAACCAGTATCAGCTAAGATCAATTTTGAGACGGGAAGAGCAGTTCCGCCAAGCAAATCCTTATTATTTAACAAGCAACTGATCAATAATGATGGTTTGTTAATCAACGAATTTGCCCATTTAAACAATCTTTCTTTCGAAGCATCAGCTGCGAAAATTGAAGCTCAAGTCAACACTTGGAATACTACATTAATTGAGGGTGGTAGAATCGAGCTTGAAAAAATTGGAATATTATATACCGGTGCTGACAAAACCTTGTGCTTTGAACAAGACCGATTTTTTAATTTGTTATTAGCCTCATTTGGCTTAGGAAAAGTATCCTTTGAGGTTGAGACTCAAGCTGAAGCTCAAAGGATTGTGATTCTTCCAGCTGTCCCTGAAATTAAAGTTGATCAAGAAGTTGAAGAAAAGATTGAAGAAGAAATAAAAATCATTCCTCATCCTGCATTATTAAAAGAACGAACAAAAATTTGGAAATATATTGCGGCAGCGTGCTTTTTGCCAATTGCTTTTTATTCTGTTTGGCTACCAATGAAAACAGATGTTTTACAATCTGGCTTGGTTTCTATGCAAGATTTTAATCCATTTCATACGAAAGCAGTCGCAGTTTACAAGCCAGAGTCAGTTTCAACTGATTTTAGAACACCAGAATCTACGATAAATTCATTTGAGAATACTGTAGCAGACTTACCAGCTGATATTTCAGTCTATACCTACAAGTATGACGACGCTTTGTTTATTCCTGTTCGGATCAATGATGATGTTACTACAACGACTGAAAATATAGAAACGGCTACATTCACTGCTAATTCAATACATTTTATAGTTGGCTGTTTTGGTAATAAAACCAATGCTGTGAACCTTGTTAAAAAACTCAACAATTTAGGATTAAATGCCTCAATTGTAGACGTTAAAAACGGCTTACATCGTGTTACAGCTGGCGGAGCAATTTCTTTAGAAGAACTTTCTCACATCAAACAAACGGCAGAAAGTGTTGGTTTCAAGGGTTGGGTTTTAAAATAAAAACTCTTTCCTCCTTTTTTACCCTGTCATTCCGTATATTTGAATCCTATTCAATTCAATTCTAAATGATAAAACATTTTATACTTTTTTTAATTCTCGCGTGCTCAATTTCAACACAAGCACAATTTGCATATACCGAGCCCCCTTCAAACGCTAAAGACAGTGAATATAAGTTCACTAAAATTGCTCATTTAGACGCCACTCCAGTTTTAAGTCAAGGAAATACAGGGACGTGTTGGAGTTTTGCTACTCTTTCCTTTTTTGAGTCAGAATTAATCCGAATGGGAAATGAAAAC
>CAJQQA010000035.1 GCA_905480355.1 uncultured Flavobacteriales bacterium
CAAAGAAAAAGAATCTGCGCTTTCAATAGAAACGATGTCTCTTTCAGAAATTCAAGAAACGCCTTCAACAGATTTCTATGAAGGGCTAAGCCATATGAAAGGGGTTGATTTAACATCGGCAAGCTTAGGCTTTAAAGTCATAAACACCAGGGGGTTCAATAGTACTTCTCCAGTAAGAACCTTACAGATTATAGATGGGGTTGATAATGCATCCCCAGGATTAAATTTTGCTTTAGGTAACTTTTTAGGTGCCTCAGAGCTCGATTTGGTAAAGGTTGAAGTTGTTTCTGGTGCAAGCTCCGCATTTTATGGTCCAAATGCATTTAATGGCGTTATTAGCATGTACACAAAAAGCCCCTTTAAATTTCAGGGATTTAGCGCTTCCGTGAAAGGAGGAGAAAGATTCTTAAATGAATATGCTGTTCGCTATGCTAAAGCTTTTCAAAATAAGGAAGGTAAAGATAAGTTCGCTTTCAAGCTTAATTTTTCTTATTTATCTGCGGATGATTGGGTTGCTGATAATGCAAATTCTGTAGAGGGACTTGACACTGACCAAAATAATGTTGGAGGCTATGATGCAGTCAATAGATATGGAGATGAAAACTTGTCTCCAACCATTAATAACGCATTAGATATTAATTCTAAGATTCAGTCACCTGGACTGGGTCGATGGCATCGAACAGGTTACTGGGAAAAAGATATTGTAGATTACGACACAAAAAATTTAAAGGCATCGGCTGCTTTTCATTATCTATTTACTGAGGATGTCGAGCTTGTCTATGCTTCGAATTTAGGCACGGGAACAACTGTATATCAAGGGGATAACAGGTTTAGTTTAAAAGACATTGTATTTTTTCAAAATCGATTAGAACTTCGTAAAAAAGACGATTTTTTTATTCGTGCTTACGCAACAAATGAAGATGCCGGGAATTCATATGACGCTGTATTGACCGCTTTTTTAATGCAAGATGCAGCATCTATTGATTCGGACTGGGATAAACGTTATAGAGACTATTGGACGAATAATGTCGTAGATCAGGTCCGTGCTTTAGATCCTAATGTAGCCTGGGTACCACAGCTTGGAACAACATTCGATATTGGAGCAATTGATTCTGTTGTTGCTGCGAATCCTGGTTTAATGACAGCCTGGCACGATGATGCGGAAGCATTCGCAAACGAAGGGTTTGAAAATTACGACGGGGGAAAGGCTTATTTTGAGCCAGGTACTGCTCGTTTTGATTCTTTACTGACTGAGATTACTAGGAAGACCTCTTTTTTAGAGGGAGGTTCTAGAATTCAAGACAAATCTGCACTTTATCATGTTCACGGTGAAAAGATATTTGAGACAGAATTTGCCAAGTTTACCTTAGGTGCAAACGGACGAATATACACACCGAGATCTGAAGGTGCTTTGTTTAGTGATACAGGAGGAGTCCGAATTATCAACAAAGAATTTGGAGTTTATGCAGGTATTGAAAAACGCTTTTTAGAGGATAAACTCATTCTTAAAGCGACCATGCGTCTTGATAAGAATCAAAATTTTGATTATTTACCTTCTCCTGCAGCGTCACTTATTTGGCAACCTAGCAAAAAGCATACACTCAGAGCTACTGTGACTTCAGCTATAAGAAATCCAACTCTATTAAATCAGTATATGTACTACAATGTAGGTCGTGCAAAGCTTGTGGGTAACATTAGTGGCTATGACTCATTGGTTACTATTGAATCTTTAATTATTAACTTCAATACACAAAACCCAGATGCTCTGTCCTACTTTAGTTTAGACCCAATTGCACCTGAAAAAGTAAAGTCTATCGAAGTGGGATATAGAGCAGTATTATTTGATAACCTTTATTTGGACATGAATTATTACTTTAATTTTTACACCAACTTTATAGGTTATACTAATGGTGCAGATATTAGCCTTAATCCTCTAGGTCCTCCAACTATTAATGATGTGTACCGTATTGCAACAAATTCAAAAGAAACGATTACAACCCAAGGCGCAACAATTGGATTAAACTATTATCTAGGTGATCATTATGCAATTAATGGAAATTATTCATGGAATGTTCTGAATAAGGAGTCTAGCGATCCTATTATTCCATCTTACAATACTCCAGAACACAAGTTCAATATAGGATTTAGAGGGAGAGATTTTAGCATTAAGCGGATGAAAGGTTTTGGCTTTAACGTGAATTATAAATGGATAGAAGGTTTTATTTATGAGGGTTCACCTCAATTTACAGGTAGTGTTCCTTCTTATGGTTTACTTGACGCTCAGATTAACAAGAAGATTGAAAAAGCGAACCTTACGATCAAAATTGGGGCCTCTAATTTACTGAACAATAATACTCTACAAGTCTATGGTGGGCCTTTTATTGGAAGAATGATTTATACCTCTTTATCCTTTAATTGGAAAGATAAAAAAGCTAATTAGGCTTTACTTATCTAATTATTTACTACCTTAACGAAAAACTTATAACATGAAAAAAATAATTTTACCTTTTTTAAGCTGTATAGCTATTCTTGGAAGCTCATATGCCCAAGTAAGATACGTTGATGAAGTCTTTACAGATTTCACCGTTGATAACAACATCGGTTACGGAATGAACTTTTCTGTATTAGCAGCAAGTCAGGGAGTTCCTTTTATTCCAACAGGAACTGATATTGATGGTGA
>CAJQQA010000036.1 GCA_905480355.1 uncultured Flavobacteriales bacterium
AAATATTCGTTTCGCAGACTACTTAGATGTAATGTACATACCAATGGCTGAAGAACTTGTGATATTTATCGCTGCTTTCGTTGGTGCATGTATTGGTTTTTTATGGTTCAATTCGTTTCCAGCACAAATATTTATGGGGGATACAGGGAGTTTAGCATTGGGCGGAATTATTGCTGTTTTTGCTATTTCTATCCGTAAAGAATTACTTATTCCAATATTATGTGGAGTGTTTCTAATCGAGAATTTATCAGTGATACTGCAAGTCGGCTGGTTTAAAATAACAAAACGAAGGTATGGCGAAGGTCGAAGGATATTCCAAATGGCGCCTTTGCATCATCATTATCAGAAAAAGGGATTGCATGAAGCTAAAATCGTTTCTAGATTTTGGATTGTTGCAGTACTTCTCGCAGTAATCACTATTGTAACACTTAAAGTCCGATAGTTGAAGCTGAAAAATCAACATATCGCAATTTTGGGTGCTGGAGAAAGTGGCGTAGGAGCGGCAATTTTAGCGTTTAAAGAAGGTTGGAACGTTTTTGTTTCCGATTTCGGAGAAATCCAGAAATCGTTTAAGAAAACTTTAGACGAGATGAATATTGATTGGGAAGAAAACAAACACTCGATGGATAGAATTCTCCAAGCAAATTTGGTGGTAAAGTCTCCTGGAATCTCAGACAATGCTAAGAACATTCTCTCAATAAAAGAGAAAGGCATTAAAGTTATTTCGGAAATAGAATTTGCGGGGTATTACAATACAGCTAAAACAATTTGTATTACTGGCAGCAACGGAAAAACAACAACCAGCTTGCTTACATATCATATTCTTAAGAAAGCAGGCCTTAATGTTGGTTTAGCGGGGAATATTGGAGACAGCTTTGCGAAACAAGTTGCGAATAAAAAATTCGATTGGTATGTGCTTGAATTGAGCTCCTTCCAATTGGATGGAATGGTTGATTTTAAAGCAGATATCGCCATGCTTTTAAATATTACACCCGACCATTTAGATCGATACGATGATAAGATGGAGAATTACATCGAATCGAAATTTAGAGTTTTACAAAATTTAACAGATAATGATTGGGCAATTTATAATTACGATGACCCAATTATTCGTGAGAAAATTAAGAGTTATGCACTTAAATCAAAGCAAGTACCATTTTCACTTACCGAAAAAATGCCTCAAGGGGGCTACATAAATAGCAAACAACAACTAATAATAAATATAAACGAAAAATTAACTATGTCCATTCATGAATTAGCACTTAAGGGTAAGCACAACGCCCAAAATTCTCTAGCAGCGGGTATTGCATCGAGAATTCTAGAAATTAGAAAAGAATCAGTGAGAGAAAGCCTTACAGATTTTGTCAATGTTGAGCATCGACTAGAGTTCGTGGCAAAAGTTCACGGAATAGAATTTATTAACGATTCAAAAGCAACAAATATAAACTCTACTTGGTTTGCGCTGGAAAGCATGGATAAACCTTGTATTTGGATTGTTGGTGGCGTAGATAAAGGAAACGATTATTCTGAGCTATCGGCGCTTGTAACTGATAAAGTGAAAGCAATTATCTGCTTAGGAAAAAACAACAAAAAGATAATTGATGCTTTTAGTAATAAAGTAGAAACGATTGTTGAAGCATCAACTGCTTTAGAGGCAGTTGCTTATGGATACCGTTTAGCAAAGAAAGATGAGACGGTTTTGTTGTCTCCAGCATGTGCGAGTTTTGATTTATTTGAAAATTACGAAGAACGAGGAAACGAGTTTAAGAAAGCTGTTAGATCATTATAATGAGTGATGAGGTAAAGAAAAAGACCATTGAAGAGCAACTTCTTCAGTCCCGAGGTGCTGGACTGAAAGATGCAATTCAAATTAACACCATGAATGCACATGGTAAAGTGATGGGTATGGACACTTTTTCTTGGGTTAATCCTCAAATAGATGCTTTGGCATCTGCTTTAGAGTCGTTTCCGTTTACCATTTTATGGGTGGGGAGTAAAAAACAAGTAGAGGATTGCCTCAAAAATTATAAATCATTGACTGATTCAATTGACACTATTATTATTCATGATTTCGCAGAGATGATGGTTGGAGAAAATGTATTTGAGAATATACAAAATATTGCTTGTGTTGAAGGATTAAAACATGCTTTACCAATGATTTACGCCTTGAAAAAAGAGAAATGTGCTTTTCTCTTTACAACAGAAGGCGCAAATTCGAAAGCTGAGAAGAAGAACTTTTATTCATTTATTGAGCTGTATAAATAGATGCAGAATATTCTAAAATATCTAAAAGGAGACAAAGTAATATGGGTAATTACCCTAATATTATTGGCTTTTTCGTTGGTCAGTGTATATAGTTTTGTCGGAATTTTAGTTAAAACAGAAGGAGGCTCTCCCTTCAAATATTTATTCAAGCATACGATCTATGTTGGTCTTAGTTTGGGGACAATGTATTGGGTGCATAGAAAAAAGCCAAAGTATTTTCTTCAATTGTCAAAATTTGCTTTTTACTTGGCGATTGCTCTCTTAATATTCACACTTTTCTTTGGTACAAAAGTAAATGATGCTGGGCGTTGGGTGAAGATCCCTTTTGTTGGATTAACCTTTCAATCGTCAGATTTTGCAAAATTAGCTATGATCATTTATGTATCTCGATTATTGGAGAAAAAGAAGCATTTACTGAACAACTGGAAAGAAGGTTTTTGGCCCGTAGTTTTACCAATCATTATCATTTGCGCCTTAATATTTAAAGATAATTTTTCCACAGCGGCAATTCTTTTCGGAATTGGTTTGACTTTGCTCTTTATAGGAAGGGTACCATTGTTGAAAATATTTAGTTTGATTGGTGGCGGGATAGGATTACTTCTTTTTGTCATTTTGATACATAAAGCGATACCCGACATGAATTTATTACCCAGGTATGAAACATGGGAGAATAGAATTTTAAACCAAATTGATGATAATCAAAATGTAATAGCTAACGCCCAAGCAATGAACGCCAAATTGGCTATTTACAATGGCCGAATTACTTCAAGCAATTTTGGAGTTGTAGGACAGGGGATTGGTCGAGGAGAATTAAAAGGATACCTTCCAGAAGCGTATGCTGATTTTTATTACGCCAGCTTTGTAGAAGAAATGGGGCCGTTTTGGGCACTATTTCTTATTCTACTTTACCTTATTTTGCTCTTTCGAATAATGAGAATTGGCTTAGCTACAGACAATCTTTTTGAGACTTATGTCTGTATCGGTATCGGAGTTTTATTATTGAGTCAAGCCAGTGTAAATATGCTTGTGTGCACAGGAGTATTTCCTGTAACCGGTCAAAACATGCCGTTGCTAGCAATGGGAGGATCATCATTAATTATTACATGCTTGGCATTAGGAATTGTGCAGGCTATTGCCGCTAAAAAGCATGGGGCTGAGGATAAAGAAGAGTAAATCATGAAAATAGAAAGGGTAATTATTTCAGGTGGTGGTTCGGGTGGACATATTTTTCCAGCAATCGCCATTGCTGATGAGCTGAAAAGAAGAAATGAGTCGGTTCAAATCTTATTTGTTGGTGCTGAAGGGAAAATGGAGATGGAAAAAGTACCAGAAGCAGGATACGAAATTAGGGGTTTAAAAATTGTTGGATTTAAACGGAAACTAGCTCTATCAAACCTTTTATTGCCTTTTAAGATCATTAAAAGTCTGCTTCTTGCTAAACGAATCCTCAAGGAGTTTAATCCACAAGTTGTTATTGGTGTTGGAGGTTATGCGAGTGGTCCAACATTGAAGGCTGCCACAATATTGAAAATACCAACACTGGTTCAAGAGCAAAATTCTTTCCCCGGGAAGACGAACAAAATTCTTTCAAAAAGCGTGAATAAAATCTGTGTAGCTTATAATGGTTTAGAGCGATTTTTCCCAGCAAATAAAATCGTAATTACTGGCAATCCAACTCGTAAAGAGATGATTGAGACACATGGAAAAGAAGCGGAAGGATATGATTATTACAGCTTTGATTCTTCAAAGAGAACGATATTAATTATTGGAGGAAGTTTGGGCGCTCGAACATTAAATGATAGCATAGTAAACGATCTTGTGAAGTTGAAAAATGCCGATGTAAATGTATTGTGGCAATGCGGAAAGCTGTACCATAAAAATTTATTACAGGAACTTGAGAATGTTGATTTGGGCAGGGTGAAACTGGTGAAATTCATTCAGAGAATGGATTTAGCGTATGCTATCTCTGATATAGTTATATCAAGAGCTGGGGCGATTTCTGTCTCTGAACTCTGCCTCGTAAAGAAGCCAACGATTCTTGTGCCTTCTCCGAATGTAGCGGAAGATCATCAGACAAAAAATGCGATGGCTCTGGTGAGTAAGCATGCGGCTATAATGGTGAGAGATGTTGATGCGAAAGAACAATTAATGCGAAAG
>CAJQQA010000037.1 GCA_905480355.1 uncultured Flavobacteriales bacterium
GACTTAAATACGAAGGGCTGCATATTGGATTTTTTTGAATAAACCTTTTCATTTATTTAGTATTGACAATTACAATGCTAATATCTTAAACTCCGTTCTTCTATTCAACTGACGTCCTTCCTTCGTTTCATTTGTTGCGATTGGCTCAACTTCACCATATCCTGCAGAAACCAGTCTACTTCCACTGATTCCAGCCTTAGTAACATAATCGACAACAGCCTTAGCTCTTCTTTCAGACAGAGATTGGTTATACGGTTCTGAACCTTGTGAATCTGTATGACCTCCAAGTTCAATTTTAAGCGTAGGAACATCATTCATTAGTTTAATCAAACGATTTAACTCAGCTGTAGATTCAGGACGAAGAGTCGCTTTGTCTAAATCAAAGAAAATGTTTTTCAGAATAATCTTATTACCAACTGCTAAATTCTTCAACTCGATGTTTTTCTCAACCGTTTGAAAGGCAGAAGTCTTAGGTATATCAAAATTTTCAGAATGGAACAAATAATTCTCCTTCTTAACAGCTATCCCATAGTTCTTACCTGCAGGCAATGAAACTAAGAACTTTCCTGTTTTGCTATTCGATTTGAACGTTGCAATTACTTTGTTTGCTTCGTTATCTACAATTTCGATTTCAGCACCTAAAAAGTCTTTAGTTAAGTAGTCAGAAATTACACCTTTTAGTATTGTCAATTGTGCCTCTTTTACCACAACCAATGGTGCGACAACTACATCTTTAACTGGAGCAGCAATACTCGCCATTAAATTATCTTCATTGTTTAAGACCATTGGCTTTTCTTCACCCAAAAAGGTAACAACATACAAATCTCTCAACCCTAATCCATCAGGACTAGCAGATGTATAATATCCGTGTCTTCCACTTGCTGAAATCACAAAAAAGGCATCATCTTCAGGTGTGTTCACAGGGTATCCAATATTCACTGGTGTTCCCCAAGCATTTAATTCTTCATCGTATACAGACTTAAAAATATCAAATCCACCCATCGAAGAATGACCTTGCGAACTAAAGTACAACGTTTTTCCATCTGGGTGCATGTAAACACCATCTTCATCATACTTAGTGTTAATTGCTGCACCTAAATTTTCTGCTACACCCCATTTTCCTTTTTCGTCTTTGTGCGAGATATAAATATCATGATCACCGAAACCTCCTGGTTTATCTGTCACAAAATAAAGTGAGTTTCCATCCGGAGAGTAGCATGCTGATGGCTCGTGATAGTCCTTTGTATTTATATTCTTACCAAGAGATTCTGGCTTACCCCAAACATTTCCTTCCAGAATACATTCAAACAAATCACCAAATCCTTTTTTCCCCATATAGATTAAAAAACGCTGTCCATCGGCTGATAAGCCAGAGTTAGCATCGTGGTCCTTTGTGTTCACCGGGTCTCCCATATTCATTGATAACGACCATGAACCGTCTGCTTTCTTTTCAGAAATATAAATATCCTCGAAATTCTCGTTTAGCATTGGATCAATGTTTCCACCGGTAGAATTTGGTCTACGTGCTGTAAAAACCAAAACTGATTCATCAGCAGAAATTACAGCAGCATATTCATTGTATTTCGTATTGATATTCTCTCCAAGGTTATCAATAAATACACGAATCGGGTTTTTTACAATTTCTTTTCCATTTGTACAATGTTGCATTCTCATTTTTAAATCTTGCAAAACCATTGGATTTGGATTAGACATCGCCGAAGCTTGGTATTTACTATACGCAGTAATGGCTTTATCAAATTGCTTGTCTAAGTGTAATGCTTGTCCTAAAAAATAGTATGCTACAGGATCAATAGAAGAATTCAGCTTTACTGCTTTTTTCAAATAAGGCAGGGCCTTAAACTTAGACGAAGAAGCTAAATAACATTCCCCTAACTTCATATTCAAATCAGCACTATTTGGATTAAATTCGTTTGCTTTCTCAAAAAATGGTATTGCTGATTTATAAAAGAGAGCACCTTTAAGATAGAATTCATCACCTTCTTTAATGTTCTTTTTAGCTTTCTTAAAACCTTCTTTATCATCTTTGAAATTTGCTTTATCAAATTCCACATTCTGTGCATTCATTCCAAAAGAAATGAAAACGAACATTAATGTTATGTATTTTTTTATCATCATTTCTAAGTTTTATTCGCAAATACCTATGTGTGCCTTCGCTCCATCCGCTCCTAATACAACTGCCTTTTGCCAATCCATACAAGCCCCTCTTTCATCTCTTAACAACTCACGAGCATTCCCTCTATTCAAATATGCATAACTGTAAGTCGCATCTAACTCAATTGCCTTGTTACAATCTTCAACGCATCCTTGATAATCTTCCATTTTAAATTTGGCTGCTGCTCTATTGTTATAAGCATAAGCGTACTTTGAATTGATACTAAGCGCCTTGTCAAAATCAGCAATAGCTCCTTTATAATCTTCAGTATCAAACTTTGCACTTCCTCTATTGTTGTATGCGATGAAATATTTATCATCTAAACTAATGGCCTTAGAATAATCATTAATTGAGCCTCTAGCATCACCATTCTTTCTTTTAGCACTTCCCAAGTTGTTGTGTGCAAAAGCCATCTTATTATCAATCATAACGGCTTTCTGATAATCTTTTATTGCTCCGTCTAAATCATCCAATTTTCGTTTAGCAGAACCACGGTCATTGTATGCATAAGCATGATTTTTCTTAATTGTTATCGCCTTGCTATAATCAGCAATGGCACCTTTATAATCTGCATCTGAAAACTTAAATCCTCCACGATAATAGAAAGCACTTGCATGACTGCCATCAAGATCAATTGCTTTGGAATAGTCCGAGATTGCATTTTCTTTTGACTCAAGCGCAGCATATGCTCTACCACGCTTAAAATAGCTTTCGGCTTTTTCATCCAATGCAATAGCTTTATCAAAATCAGTAATTGCACCTTCATACCTTTCTATGGTAAACTGAACAAGTCCCCGATTATAATAAGCATCAGCAAAACTATCTTTCAATTTTATTGCTTCAGTGAAATTATTTATCGCTTCTTCATATTTCTTTTTGCCGAAATCTGAAACACCAGAATTATAAAATTCATCTGCAGCTCTATCTGTGCTATCTAGTATGATTGCTTGGACAATAGTATCTCCTTGCCCAAAAGATACATTACTAAAGAATAACAGACCTGCGCTAAAAAAGAGTAGTTTGGTTAAATTCATATTACTTTGTTGTTCATTTTTTGCCCTAAATTACAAAATAGATAAGAATAAATATGAATTAATTCGTTTACTTATTCACATATATTCAGTACACAATCAAAAAATATGTAATCAAAAAAAAAGCCCTTACAAGGCTTTTTTTTGATTTCTACAATGCTGTACACATCGACCAATAATAGCCAAATGGTGAGTCCTCAACATAATAAGTTCCAATTCCAATCTTAGTGCTTTCTGGATTGAACATATTCTCATAATGACCTTTACTATTATACCATTGCATATATGTATTATATGGTTTTTCACTACCAGCCGCTATGTTTTCAGAATTCACAAATGACTTAGAGTAGAATTTCTTAATCCTATCAAAAGTTCCTCCAATTTTCACAAGTTTTCCGTTTTTTCTATCGTATGTTGAGTGATTGAAATAATTCTGTGTGCCAAGATCATAAGAATGATACCTACTAGCTTTAGCCAATCCCTCTTCCCATTCCAATGGAAGCATTCCTAAATTTTCACGTTCTGCGTTAATGTAGCCTAGGAGTTCTTGCTCCCCAGTTTTATTAGAAGATAAAATCACTTCACTCCCAGTTGGCATACCATAGAATAATTTCGAAGAGTTAGAAGTATTGAACACTTCTACAATTGCATTATTGTTACTTATATCAGCTGTTGCGACATTACTATATTCATGATTAAACTCTGATTGTTTTGCAGACAACCGTTCGCTTAAAGCAAAATCATTTGATGCGGAAAGTTTATCAATCAGCAAATTGATACTAATGTTGAGCTCGCCTTTCAAGTTGGTCCATTCGACCTTATACATTAATTCTTCATCTTCAAGCTCTTCAAATTGTATAGCGTAACCAATGGCTTTACGAAGATGAAGATATTGCCCCTTTTCATTCCTAGATTTTTCATATTTTTCAGAATATAAAAGAGTTGCATAATAGAACGGTTCTGCTTGCTTTGGAAAATACTTGATGTACCTTTTAACCACTACTAAACATTGTTTTTTGTCGGTATCATACAATTTATCAAGTCGGTTATAAAGGATGTCATTTGCAGAAGCATTTAACGCAAAAATGAACAAGAGAGAGAAAGAGAGAGATTTTAACATATTCTTAGTTTACATTCATAATGCCTCTTTTCATTTTTGGTTACAAAAAAAGCCAGTCATCTCTGACTGGCTTTCTAATATATTTCTTGATCGAGCTATTAACCTAACATAAGTGTTACTGGATTTTCCATGAGTTTTTTAAACGTATTTAAGAACGCTGCTCCTGATGCACCATCAACTACACGATGATCACACGAAAGCGTAATTTTCATCACATTTCCTGGTACAACACTTCCATTCTTAACAACAGGAACTTGTTTTATACCTCCAACAGCCATTATACAACTATCAGGCGGGTTTATAATTGCTGTAAATTCTTCAATTCCAAACATTCCTAAATTAGAAATTGTAAACGTATTCCCCTGCCATTCTTCTGGTTGGAGCTTTTTAGTTTTCGCTTTCATCGCTAATTCTTTCACTTCAGCACCAATTGAAGTCAATTCTTTACCATCCGCATAACGAATTACAGGAACAAGGAGACCTTCATCCACTGCCACTGCCACCCCAATATGAATGTGGTCATTTCTACGAATTACATCGTCTAACCATGAACTATTCACCGTTGGGTGTTCTCGCAAAGCAAGTGCACATGCCTTAATCACCATATCATTGAAAGAAACTTTGATACCCTCAATATCATTCATTGATATACGAGTAGAGATAGCACTATCCATGTCAATGTCTAGCGTCAAATAAAAGTGAGGTGCACTAAATTTACTTTCTGCTAAACGTTTGGCAATGACTTTTCTCATTTGACTAACGGGTTCATCTGTATAAGATTCCACTCCAACAAATGCTCTTTTATTTCCTCCTCCAAAATATGGGGTATAATGATCAATGTCTCTTTTTACAATTCTTCCAGAGTCTCCAGTACCTTTCACAGCATTCAAATCAATTCCCTGATCATTTGCCATTTTCTTGGCCAATGGAGAAGCAAAAACTCGGCCATTTGTATCAGCAATACTAGGTAAAGGTATAGAAGATGTAACAGGTTCTGCCTTTAAAGTCGGCTCTGCGACTTTCAGTAATTCAGGTTTTGGCGCTTCTTTCTTAGATTTTTCATCTTCAGAAGTATTTTTAGTTACTTCAGCCAATATTTTCTTAATATCTTCTCCTTTCTCACCAATGATCGCAAGTATTGAATTAATTGGAGCTGTTTCTCCCTTTTCAACTCCTATATAAAGCAATATACCATCAAAAAAAGATTCAAATTCCATTGTTGCCTTGTCCGTTTCTATTTCAGCCAATATTTCACCTGAAGAAACCTCGTCACCAACTTTTTTTGTCCATTCAGCGACGACACCATCTGTCATAGTGTCGCTCAATTTGGGCATGTAAACAATTTCAGCCATCTTTTTTAATTTTAATATTCTACTATGTAAGGATAGTCATCTACGTAAACGTCCTCGTATAAATTTTTTCCTTCAGGATATGGAGAATTTTCAGCAAACTCTATCGATTCTAACACTTCGTTTTTAACCCAATCTTGAATTTCTGTCACCTTCTTATCAGAAAGCCATTTATTTTCTTTAATCACCCTAAGACAATGCTCGATAGGATCTTGTCCGACCCAATCAGCAACTTCTTGTTTTGATCTATACTTTTGAGGGTCAGACATTGAATGTCCTTTATACCTGTATGTTCTAATATCTAATAAAGATGGACCTCCACCATTTCTTGCTCTTTTAGCAGCTTCTTCAATAGCTTCGTGAACAGCTTCCGGTGACATGCCATTTATTGAACGCGATGGCATTTCGTATGAATGTCCAATTTTTGATAAATCTTGCACATTAGTTGTACGCTCAACACTAGTACCCATGGCATAATTATTATTCTCAATAATAAAAATAACAGGTAATTTCCACATCATTGCCATGTTAAATGTTTCATGCAACGCACCTTGACGTACAGCACCATCTCCCATAGAGACAAAAACACACTTTTTCGTATTATTATATTGCTCAGCGAACGCAACACCTGCTCCCATTGCAATTTGTGCTCCTACAATTCCATGTCCTCCCATGAATCCAACTTCTTTATCAAAAAAGTGCATTGAACCACCTTTACCTTTTGAACATCCCGTTGTACGTCCATATAATTCAGCCATTAACTTTCTAGGGTCTGTTCCTAATGCAATTGGATGGCCATGACTTCTATATGCAGTCATGTGCTTATCTCCTTTTACTGAAGCACTAACTGTTCCTGCTACAATTGCCTCTTGACCTATGTACAAATGACAAAAGCCACCAAATTTTTGTTGTATATATAATTGACCTGTTTTCTCTTCGAATTTTCGGATAAGTAACATGTCCTTATACCACTTTATATAAGTTTCTTTTGAAAACTTTGGCTTACCTGTAGCTTTCGATTTTCGTGTCACTTTTACAGGTTCTTTCTTCGTCTTTGTTGCCATACTAATTCCGTATTTTATTTTAACGTAAGCAAATATAGGAAATTCTTCTTTGAATTTATAGACTACCTTTTTATTTTATCTTTTGTGTAAAATATTAAAATATTAATAAATTGAGACTTCTTCTATTTCTTGCAATTTCTTTAGCTGAAAAGAGTATTAGATACACTTATTGTAAATCAGACATTATATATTTAAAGCTTAACTCTTAAGGATATATTAGGATAAAAAAAATGCGGAATAATTAAAGAAATAACTGCTCTATATATCATTTCATGAAGTCATATCAATTGATAAAAAAAGCACCAATAGATTAACTATTGATGCTCTTATGTTTAAATTATTTAGTCAACTAGATGTCAATCTTTGCATATTTTGCGTTACGCTCAATAAAATCTCTACGTGGTGGAACCTCATCCCCCATTAACATTGAGAAAACTTGATCACATTCAGCACTGTTTTCGATTGTAACTCGACGTAATGTTCTATGCTCAGGATTCATTGTTGTTTCCCAAAGCTGTTCTGCATTCATCTCACCAAGACCCTTATAACGTTGTATACCCACTGAAGAATCAGCACCAGAACCTTTCATTTCATCGATTAACTTATCTCTTTGATCGTCATCCCATGCATATCCAGATTTAGCACCTTTTTTCACTTGATAAAGTGGAGGAGTAGCAATATAAATGTACCCCATTTCTATCAGCTCTTTCATATATCTAAAAAAGAATGTTAAGATTAACGTTTCAATATGTGAACCATCGACATCGGCATCACACATAATGATCACCTTGTGGTACCTTAGCTTTTCTAAATTCAATGCTTTAGAATCTTCCTCTGTTCCAACTCTAACTCCAAGTGCTGTATAAATATTCTTGATTTCTTCATTTTCAAAAATCTTATGCTGCATTGCTTTTTCTACGTTCAAAATCTTACCTCTCAAAGGCATAATTGCTTGAAAGAAACGATCTCTACCTTGTTTTGCTGTACCGCCGGCAGAATCACCCTCAACAAGATAAATCTCTGATTCAGCAGGATCTTTCGATGAGCAATCAGCCAATTTACCTGGAAGACCTCCTCCAGTTAAAACGCTCTTACGCTGCACCATTTCACGTGCCTTACGAGCAGCTTGTCTAGCCTTAGCCGCTAAAACTACCTTTTGAACAATAACTCTAGCCTCATTCGGATGCTCCTCCAAATAATTAGTAAGCATTTCAGAAACACTTTGACTTACTGGTGCAGAAACCTCCCTGTTACCTAATTTTGTTTTCGTTTGCCCTTCAAATTGAGGCTCTTGAACTTTTACCGAAACTACAGCAGTTAATCCCTCACGGAAATCATCTCCTTCAATCTCTACTTTTTCTTTAGCTAACATTCCAGAATCAGTCGCATACTTCTTTAAAGTATTCGTTAAACCTCTTCTAAAACCTGAAAGATGAGTTCCACCTTCGTATGTATTAATATTATTTACGTAAGCCTGAATATTCTCTGAATAAGAAGTATTATAAGTTAATGCAACTTCAACAGGAATACCATCTTTTTCTCCTTCAAAATAAACAACATCTGACAATAGAGACTCACGGTTTCTATCAATATATTCTGCAAATTCACGTAATCCTCTTTCTGAATAGAATAGCTCAGTAATGTGCTTTCCATCATCGTCCGTTTCACGTAAATCTGTTAAGTTGATTTTAATTCCTTTATTCAAGAAAGCCAATTCTCGCATTCTCGCAGCTAAAGTGTCATAATTATAAACTAACTCTTCAAAAATTGAATCATCAGGCATGAATGTTACTTCGGTACCTGTAAGATCAGAAGATCCGATTTCTTTAACGTCGTATTGCGGTTTACCAATCTTATATTCTTGTTCAAAGACTTTACCATCTCTCCGGACCGTTACTTTCAAATCCTTAGATAGTGCGTTAACACATGAAACACCAACACCATGAAGTCCACCAGAAACCTTATATGTATCTTTGTCAAACTTACCACCAGCGTGAAGCACAGTCATTACAACTTCTAAAGCCGATCTTTTCTCTTTCGCATGCATTCCAGTTGGAATACCTCGACCATTATCGTTAACGGTAATTGAATTGTTTTCATTTAAAAATACTTGGATTGCATCACAATGCCCAGCAAGCGCCTCATCAATTGAATTATCAACTACCTCATACACTAGATGATGTAGTCCTTTTGTCCCAATATCACCGATATACATGGCCGGACGCTTTCTAACAGCTTCTAATCCTTCAAGAACCTGAATATTATCTGCAGCGTAATCTTGTTTTTTGTTTTCTTCACTCATATTATCTCTAATTAAGGGGATTCCCCCTCGATTTAATCAACACCAAAAATAAGGATTGCAAAGGTCAAATAATAGTAATTAACCCAAAAGAACAAGGAACTTATTAACATTCCTACCTTCGAATTGTTAATAATGAGAATCTTTGATCTCCATGACTTAATTATCAATCTAATAAAGAAAATAATAATTCAAATTAATGGAACATTATTTGCTTTTAAACGAATACTATGTATATGAAATTATCTTTACTCATATTGCTTTTAGTCACTAATGGAATTTTTGGATTCTCGCAGGTCGATTTTGGCGGAACATGGCAAGGATTAATTATTCGAAAGGGTAAATCCATGAATCAATCGACATTGTTCTATTTGGAAATTGATCAATCTTCATCTTCTATAACTGGATTTACTCGTGAAGAGTTAAAAAACTCGGAGAGCTTTGCTGTGAAAAAAATACGCGGTGAAGTCAATAATTCAGAGTTATCGTTTTCTCAAATTGTTGTAACGAAATTCAAAACTAGTGGGAGAGCTAAATGGTGTCGATTTGATGCTACTTTAACTTATGACTCAATTACCGGCTATCTTAAAGGAGACTTTATCAGCACAGACTGTCGACGAGTAGTAGGAGAATTAATATTGTATCGGTCTGATTTTGAAATAGCAAAAGGCACTGAAACGACAATCAGTCAGCACTGGCATATAAATTTAATTAAGGAACTAAAAGAGGGATTAAATGCCCCAGAAATAAGAAAAATTGAGCGAGATAATTTTAAATTCGAACCTGTATTTTTCGATTTTGACAAATCAATAATTCGTGAAGAACATTACGCTTTTTTAAGCACGCTTATTAAAATTGTAAAAGGCCACTCTGACATACGAATAAAAGTGACTGGGCATACGGATTCTGATGGGAGTGATGGTTATAATGAAATTTTATCACAAGCAAGGGCAAAAGCAATTGTTGCTTACTTTCAAAGAAACGGGCTTGAAGAAGATCGTTTGATTTTTGATTTCAAAGGAGAAAGAAGTCCTGTAAGTTCAAATGACACTTCTGGAGGCAAACAAAAAAACAGAAGAGTTGTTTTTGAATTTATTTAAGTCAAAAAAATATTAATTTAGCTCTTATAATTAACGAAAATTGGTCTTCATGAAAAAAGCATTAAAAATACCCGGAGCTCCAGCACCAATTGGACCCTATAGTCAGGCGATATTAAGCAGAAACACTTTATATGTTTCTGGTCAAATCCCTCTAAACCCAGAAACGGGTGTATTGGTTGATGGCTCTTTAACAGAATCGACTCACCAAGTAATGAAAAACATTGGCTCTCTTCTAAATGAAGCAAATTTATCATTTGATGATATCGTTAAGTGCACTATTTTTTTAAAAGACTTAGACAACTTTAATGAAGTCAACAAAATATATGCTACTTACTTTCGTTCAACTCCTCCAGCACGAGAAACGGTTGAAGTTTCAAAACTACCTATGGATGTAGAAATTGAAATTTCATGTATTGCAGTTCAGGATTAGCATTTATTGAAAGAAACATTTACATATCAATTAAGCATAATTATTGTCAACTACAATGTTGAGCACTTTTTAGATCAATGCTTAGCGTCTGTTTATTTAGCACTAGAAAAAGTGAAGGCCGAGGTAATTGTTGTTGATAACAATTCAATTGATGGCTCACTCAAAATGCTTAAGAAGAAATACCCTGAAATCACTTTAATAGCAAACAAAGACAATTCTGGATTTTCGAAAGCGAACAATCAAGGAATTAGTATCTCAAAAGGAAAGTACGTGCTTCTCTTAAACCCTGACACACTTGTTAAGGAAGATACTTTTATAAAGGTTATAGACTTCATGGATGCACGAGAAAATGCTGGTGCACTCGGAATTCGAATGATTGATGGAAAAGGACAATTTCTACCAGAATCAAAACGAGGCTTACCTACTCCATTTGTTGCATTTTATAAAATATTTGGACTGTCAACTATTTTTCCAAAATCAAAAAAATTTGGGCAATACCATTTAGGACATCTTTCAGAATTCGAAAACAATGAAGTAGACATCCTTAGTGGCGCTTTTATGCTGATAAAAAAGGAAGCGCTTGATAAAGTTGGACTTCTTGACGAAACCTTCTTTATGTATGGCGAAGATATTGACCTTTCTTACCGTATACAACAAGGTGGCTATACAAATCACTACTTTGCTGAGTCTGAAATAATCCATTACAAAGGAGAGAGCACAAAAAAAAGTTCCGTGAATTATGTTTTTGTGTTTTATAATGCCATGATTATTTTTGCTAAAAAACACTTCTCTGGCAAAAACGCGAAATTGTTCTCAATTCTGATCAAATTAGCAATTTATTTACGAGCATTTTTAGCTATTCTAGTACGATTCATCAAAGGAGCTTTTTTGCCATTAATCGATTTCGCTTACATCATTGTAGGACTCTATATTTTAACAAATTATTGGAAAATGTCAAGTATTGAATTCCCAATAGAATTAATTAAATATTCGATTCCATTATATGGAGTTACATGGATGCTTTCATCAATTTTTAATGGTGGATACGATAAAAATAATAAGCTCAGTAAGTTATTTAAAGGTGTATTCTGGGGGACAATAATTATTTTATTAACCTATGCCATACTACCAAAAAGTTGGCAATTTTCAAGATTGTTCATTTTCATTGGCGCTGTTTGGGTATTGACATATTACTTTATGTCTCGACTATTCTTGCATTTTGCTGTAAGAAAACAGTTTAATTTAAACTTCAACGACAAGAAAAATTTTGGTGTTTATGCTGTCGGTGAAGAATTCGAAAGAATAAAAAATCTTTTGATTCAAATCAATCCTAAAATTGGGAAAATAAACTCTTTTTCAGAAGCGCCAAAAGAAGCTGAATTAGCACAATTTAACGAGCTAATTCTTTGTACAAAACAAAGTTCTTTTCGTGAAATAATTCAGTTAATTGATACGCTAAAAAACTCACAATTGACTTATAAGATTGCATCAGAGAATTCTGAATATTTAATTGGAAGTGACTCAATAGACACGGCAGGAGACTTATACATTTTAAACATGAATAAGCTCGTAAACATAGAAAATAAAAGGAAAAAGAGGCTTTTCGACGTTCTCTTCGCATGGATAGTAATCTTACTTTTACCTGTGCTTATTTTCTTTTTTAAGAATAAAAAAAGAGTCCTCCAAAATCTTTTTTCTATCGCATTTGGATCAAAGTCTTTTGTTGGTTTTTCCGATGAAACAACAAAGAAGGATGTCCGCTTACCAAAAATCAAAACAGGTATCCTAACTCCTAGTGATGGGCTTGAACTAAAAACATCTGAAATTATTGAGAAAATGAACCTTTTATATGCTAGAAATTATTCTATGCGAAGAGACTTTTCCATTCTTTTGAAAGCTTGGAAGAAATTAGATCGATAATTCATCGTATATCTTGATGAATAAAATAAAATTTCGGTTATTTTTGTAGCATAAAATTAGATTGAAATATATATGTCACAAATTGAAATCAGGCTCCCAAAAATGGGAGAAAGCGTTACTGAAGCTACAATTACAAATTGGTTAAAAGAAATTGGAGACACTATCGAATTAGATGAAGCTTTAGTAGAAGTAGCAACGGACAAAGTTGACAACGAATTACCTTCCGAAGCAGAAGGAATATTGGTTCAACGTTTTTTCGAAGTTGATGAGGTTGCTCAAGTTGGAGATGTAATTGCAATCATATCAGCAGACAAAGATGCTACTGTAGCTGAAAAACCTACTATTCAGACTAAAACTAAACCTGCTGTTATAGTAGCAGAGCCACCTAAAAGTAATATACCTAAAGAAGCAAGCATACTTAACAAACCTACTAATGGTAAATTCTTTTCACCACTTGTAAAAAGCATTGCTGAGAAAGAAGGAATGACAATGGAGACATTGCAGAAAATCCCAGGTTCGGGTCAAGGTGGGCGAGTAACCAAAAAAGATATTTTAGGATTTATTAAAAGTGGTGCAACTGCAGTTATTGATGCATCAACTCCTGCTCAGAATAAGCAGATAAAATTAGCCCCTACTAACACAGGAGGATTCTTAGCAAATATAAAAGAGCCTATAGTTTTAGCTGGACCAGATGATGAAATTATGGAAATGGATCGTATGCGTAAATTAATCGCAGATCACATGATTATGTCAACTCATGTTTCTCCTCACGTAACAAGTTATGTTGAAGCAGATGTGACAAACATTTGGAATTGGAGAAATAAAGTGAAAAATGAATTCCAATCAAGGGAAGGTGAAAAAATAACATTCACCCCTATTTTCATGGAAGCCATTGTAAAAGCAATCAAAGATTTCCCAATGGTTAATGTTTCAGTTTCTGGTACTCAAATTATCAAACGAGGGCATATCAATATCGGAATGGCTACTGCTCTTCCTTCAGGAAACTTAATTGTACCTGTTATTAAGGATGCAGATAGAATGAATTTAGTTGGAATTACCAAATCAGTAAATGAATTAGCAGCAAAAGCTCGGAACAATAAATTAAAACCGGAAGATATACAAGACGGCACATACACTGTTACGAATGTCGGTACATTCGGTAATGTTATGGGAACGCCAATTATCAATCAGCCACAAGTTGCGATTCTTGCAATTGGAGCAATTAGAAAAGTTCCTGCTGTGATTGAAACGCCTGAGGGAGATTTTATTGGAATTAGATACAAAATGTTTTTATCACATTCCTATGACCACAGAGTTGTAGATGGAGCATTAGGCGGCCAGTTTGTGAAAAGAGTAGCAGACTATTTGGAGCAATTCGATGTTAATAGAGAATTATAACCTATAAGCCAAACCCTATGAAGAGTTTTAAATTATTCGTTTTAATATTAATACTTCCAATCTTATCTTTTGGACAGGTAACAGAATTAGAAGTTCGAGAAATGATTCAGAATGCTGGAGAACAACAATTAGTTGTTGAATCTTCGCGTATGATGCAAGAACGTTTTTTCTTTCTTTCTGAAATAATTGTTGATAAATTACTTACAATTAAACCTGAATCTGCGAATTACAACTACCGTAAAGGCTTTTTAATTCTAGATGGTCGCCAAGATTTTATTGGTGCTATGCCTTATTTGGAGAAAGCAATTGTGAATACGGATAAGAATTATGACCTCTATTCAGCAAAAGAAGAAAGTGCAGCCATTGATGCCTTATATCATTTAGGAAGGTGCCATCATTTGAATGAAAACTATGATAAAGCGAAAGAATATTACAACTTGTTTATTGAAGAAAGCTCTAAGAAATCAGAATTAATTAAAGAAGCTCAATTAAGGATTACGCAATTAGATGTATTAAAATACAATATGGCACATCCGAAAACAGCGATTGTAAAAAACATTGGCACAGCAGTTAATACTGATAAACCAGAGTATTCACCAGTAGTGTCTCTAGATGGAACTTCTTTGTATTTCACCTCACGTAGAGAATGGGCGGATAAGAGTTCTAATAATTTTCGGGATCCATTATTGAATGATTTCCCAGAAGATATCTTTGTTAGTTATCAAGATTTTAAAGGAGAATGGACAGCACCAACAAAGTTAGATTTTTGTGATAACGAACTAAACGAGGCTACAATTGCGGTAAGTTCAGATGAAAGACAAATTTATGTTTACCAAGATCTTACCGGTGGCGGTGATATTTACTATTCTGATTTTGATGATAATAAATTTGAAGAATTGCAAAAACTACGTCATAAAGATGTAAACACATCATTCTGGGAAACACATTGCACACTTACACCTGATGGACAGAATATGTACTTTGTTTCTGACAGACCAGGAGGATTTGGTGGTCGTGATATATACAGAATTGTTAAATTACCAAATGGGGAATGGTCAGAGGCGCAGAACATGGGACCTGAAATTAATACTGAATTTGATGAAGAGTCACCATATATTGCCATAAACAACAAAACACTCTATTTTTCTAGTAAAGGACCAAAGAGTATGGGAGGATTTGATATTTTTGTTGCCTACCGCGATGATTTGAACAACTGGTCTTCACCTATCAACTTGGGATATCCTATCAATTCTCCAGGAGATGATGTTTTCTATACAACAACAGTTGATGGTTTACGCGGTTACCTTTCTTCTTTTAGAAAAGGTGGATTTGGTGAAAAAGATATTTATGAAATTCAAAATGATTACCTAGGGAATCGAGCTATCAGCACTTTAAAAGGTGCTATTGTCAATATTGATGGAAGTCCTTGTTCTGCTGAAGATGACTTCAAAGTTAAAATAGAATGCCTCACTTGTGATGCTAATACTGACAATGTCTCACTGCCAAGGATTAAAAATTGTAAATATTTCAGCGTGCTAAGACGTTGTGAAGATTACCGTATCACATACTATGCTGATGGAGAAGAAGTGCAAACCGAATTAATCAGTACGTTGTGTAGTTCGGAAAATGAAGAATTAAAAAGCAAGTATATACACGGGAAATACAGCCTTATTGTAACTACAGCTGAAGAAAATACACTTGAATATATGGCTGGAGTTGAAATCGATTTTTTAGATCCTAAAGATGGCTCTAATCTATTGAGCTATACAACAGGTGAAAATGGAAAAATAGAATCTGACTATATAGCGGAGAAGAATGCTGGTGATAATTTCAAAGTTGATGTTAAAATATCCAAAAAAGGATACTTGACGCAAACGTACAATGTTGATGTTACCCTAAATAGTAGTGGAACTTTACAATTGGATTATTTATTACAGAAATCAGATATTGGTGCTTTGATCAAAATTAATCCAATTTTCTTCGATTTGGATAAGTCAAACATTCGAGCAGATGCAGCAATCGAATTAGACAAGATTGTTAAAATCATGAATGAAAATCCTGAAATCGTAATTGAACTTGGTTCACACACCGATTGTAGAGCATCAAAGTCCTACAATAAGTCACTGTCTGGCCGAAGAGCTGTATCTTCTGCCAAATACATAAGTAAACGAATTTCTAATCCTAAGCGTATCTTCGGTAAAGGTTTTGGAGAGTCTCAATTAGTAAATGATTGTGGTTGTGAAGGCAATGTGAAATCTGATTGTTCTGAAGAAGAACATCAAGCCAATCGTAGAACTGAATTTAAAATCGTGAAGAACTCATAAAATGATATCACACTTTTTAAACTCCATATTTATCTGGTTTTTTTTTGATTAAAGATAATGAAACTCTTTTCCCATTTTAATCGTAAGTGCTCATTGATATACTACTATTAAACTAATGATGATGATTTTACACTATCGACTTATTATAATACTGACAATTCTTAACATGGGATTTATCTCAGCTCAGATTACCGAAGAGAATGTCAGAAACATTGCTGAAAATAGCTCCGAAGCAGAAATTCTTATGGAAGCTTCTACAGTGATGACCGAAGGTTATCTCTATTTCTCTGAAATACTGGTAGATAAGCTGCTTATTCTTAAACCAGAAAATCCAAACTACAATTACAGAAAAGGGTTTTTATCTTTACAAATTCGTAAAGATTATAATGCTGCAATACCATTTTTGGAAAAAGCTATAGAAAAAGTTGATCCTAATTATGATATATACTCAATAAAGGAGACAAGCTCTTCTCCAGATGCATTTTTTCATTTAGCAACTTGTTATCATTTAAGCGAAGACATAGAAAAAGCTGAAAAATATTACAATCGCTTCAAAGAGATATCTAATAAACAATCCGAATTGTTGCCAATTGTAGAAGTTCGGTTAAAACAGTGTACACTTGCTAAGCAACTTATGTTGGAACCTGTCAGTGTCCGATTAAAAAATATTGGGCCAGCAATTAACACTAAATTTCCAGAATACAGTCCCGTTGTGTCTCTAGATGGTTCTGCGCTTTACTTCACTTCCAGAAGAAATTGGGAGAACGATGAAACTGAAGGTTTCAAAGATTCAAGAATCGATCAATATCCTGAAGATATATACGTAAGTTATAATCAATCTGACTCAATTTGGTCAAAACCAGAACGTTTGGAATTTTGTCAACCACGAAGAAATGAAGCAACAATTGCAATCAGCCCAGATGAACGTAAAATATATTTGTACGAAGATTCAACTGGGAACGGTGACATCTACTTTACTGACTTTTATCATGCTGAATTCCAAGACATTGAAATCCTTCCATCAAAAGGTGTAAACACTGACAATTGGGAAACTCACTGTATGATGTCTTATGACAAAAAAGTTTTCTATTTTGTTTCAAACAGAAAAGGAGGATTCGGTGGAAGAGATATCTATATGCTGAAACGCATTGAAGATACTGAAGAATGGTCTGAGCCTATTAATTTAGGAGAGAAAATCAATGGGCCTGACGATGAAGATTCTCCATTTATTTCCATTGACAATCAAACCTTCTACTACTCTACCAATGGAGAGAAAAGTATTGGTGGTTTTGACATCATGACAGCTTTATATCAAGAAGATGGTACTTTTAGTGAAGGAAGCAACCTCGGTTACCCATTTAATTCAACAAATGATGACATTTTCTATACAACTACCTTAGATGGCAGTAAAGGTTACTTGACTTCTTTTCGAAAAGATGGATACGGAGAGAAAGATATTTACGAAATCTACAATGATTTTCTCGGCGTACGTGATGTAGCAGTTTTAAAAGGTGTTATTAAAACTGTTGATGATAAGCCAATCCCTGAAGATTTTGCAATCAATGTAAAAATGGTTTGTGTTGATTGTGATAATGACGAACAAAAATATGTATACCCTAGAATGAGAGATGGTATTTTTATGACAGCTCTGAAACCCTGTAAGACATATAAGTTAGAATACATGAACGTTACTGACCAACATATTATGCATGAAGATGTTTTCACTACTCTTTGTGACACAAATTATCAAGAGATATACCGTGAATTATTGTTAGATGTGGATAAACGTATAATTATTATTCCAGAAGACACATTAATTCTAGATACAATAGTCGTCACAGATTATCCAAATTTAGAATTTATGCATTACTTCCAATACAATAAGAACAAATTATCTACGAAGAAAGGTAAACTTAAAGACTTCATTAAGTCGGTAGAAGCACAATTGGAAGAGGGTCGTGATCAAATTACAATTAACATTTATTCTTCTGCATCCCACGTGCCAACGAAAACATATAAGACCAATGAAAAATTGACTCAGATAAGAGCAGAAAACATGAAGTATGATTTAATTGCACACTTTGAGAACAACGACAGTTACAAAGGAAAGGTCAATATTGTAATTGTAACTACTCTGGTACAAGGACCAGCCTATGTGAAAGATTTCAAAAATAAAAACAAATATTTCCCTTACCAATATGTAGGGTTAAAAACAGAATAAATTAAAAGTCCGGTTTATCCGGACTTTTTTTTGTCCTCTACTTCCCTATCGCTATATTTGAGCTATGAATATAAGTTTAAAGAAGTCCCTTGCCATTTTTGACATCGAAGCAACAGGCTTAAGTATCACAAATGATAGAATCGTAGAAATTGCTATTGTAAAAATAGCGCCAAATGGATCGAGAACAGATTTTTTAAAAAGAATTAATCCAGAAATCCCAATTCCAAAGGAAGTAAGTGAAATACATGGAATCTACGATGAAGACATCAAAGATGCTCCAGTTCTCAAAGACATTCTCGCAGAGTTAGAAGAATTCATTGAAGATGCTGATTTTGCAGGCTATAATTCAAATAAATTTGATTTACCAATGCTGGCTGAAGAATTACTAAGAGTTGGGAGTTCAATTGATTTATCTAAAAAGCTACATATCGATGTTCAAAATATTTTTCACAAAATGGAACAACGTACTTTGATCGCTGCTTATTCATTTTATTGCAATAAGAAATTAGAGAATGCTCATACAGCTTTAGCTGATGCTGAAGCTACCTGGGAAGTTTTAGACGCTCAAATAAAACAATACGATGAGTTAGAGAGTTCGGTTGGGTTTTTAGCTGATTTCTCAAGGTATGGCAATGTTACTCGACTTGATTTTGCAGGAAGACTTGCATACAATGAAGATGGTGTCGCTGTCTATAATTTCGGAAAACAAAAAGGCAGAACGATCGAAGAAGTAATGAAGACAGAACCCGGCTATCATGGTTGGCTTTTAAATGCAGACTTTCCTTTGTATACGAAACAATGCCTAAAGAACGAAATTCAAAAAATCAAAGCAAAAAAATCAAAAGAATCTAATCCACAAGGATTCGACTCTAAGTTGAACGATCTAAAAAATAAATTCAATTAATGAAAATTATTTGTATTGGTCGGAATTATAGTGAACATGCTAAAGAAATGAATTCTGAAGTACCTGATGTTCCTATGTTCTTCATGAAGTCAGATGTTTCCATTTTACGACCTGGAAATCCATTTTTTTATCCGAATTTCTCAAAAGATATCCATTACGAATGTGAAATCGTTGTCAAAATTAATCGTGTTGGTAAAAATATCGCTGAGAAATTTGCACATAAATATTATTCAGAAATTGGATTAGGTATTGATTTCACCGCAAGAGATTTACAGAAAAAGTGTAAAGAAATGGGGCATCCTTGGGAAATCGCAAAATCTTTTGAAGGTAGTGCACCTATTTCGAACGAATTTATTCCAACAGCAGTCCTTGACCTTCATAACATTGCTTTTTCATTGACAAAAAATAATAAACTCGTTCAAACAGGAAATACAAAGGATATGATTTTCAATATTCACCAGCTTATTGCATACATTTCTCAGTTTATGACATTAAAAAAAGGAGATTTGATTTACACAGGAACTCCAGCTGGCGTTGGCCCAGTAATAATCGGTGATAGTCTAAAAGGATATATTGGAGAAAAAGAAATGTTCTCTGTCAAAATTAAATAGCCTTCTTACTTCCCTGCTCCTTTGAAAACGATTAATATCGTAAATAACATGATTTTAAAATCGATTGAAAGAGATCTATTCTTTAAATAAAGTAAGTCAAATTTCATTCTATCTAGCATTTGCTCAACGTTCTCAGCATAACCATATTTGACTTGACCCCAAGACGTTATCCCTGGACGAACTTTTGTTAATTCCAAGAACTGAGGCTCAATTGCAGCAATTTGATCAATGTAGAATTGTCGCTCTGGTCTAGGGCCAACTAAAGACATGTCACCAATCAACACATTTAAGAATTGAGGAAATTCATCCAATCGAGTTTTACGCATAATTTTTCCAATTTTCGTAATTCTAGAATCGCTGGATGATGACAATTGCGGACCTTCCTTCTCTGAATTCATATACATTGTGCGAAACTTGATAATTTTGAAAACGCGTCCATTCTTTCCAATTCTATTTTGTAAAAAGAAGATAGACCCTGGAGATGAAGTTTTAACCATAATTGCTAACACAAAAAATACAGGAAGCAAAAACAACAATGATATGATTGAAATCAAAACATCAATTACCCGTTTAACTGTTTTTTGCCAAATCGACATTCTGTCAGAGTTGACAGTCATAAGTAGTGCACCAAATATATTGGTCATGTCTACCGATCCAGCCAAGATATCATACATATCTGGCAGAATTCGGACTTTAACACCACTTCCCTCTAATCTGGAAACAATTTTCTTTATTCTATCATGTTCTGTACTCTCAACAGCAATAATAACCTCTTCAATTTCTTGTTGACGCAAAATGGCTTCTATATTATCGATATGCCCTAGATATGGGAGATCTTTCTCAAGTAATTTATCGATTCCATTAATATTTACAAAGCCCTCAAATAAATTCCCTGTTCCCTTCGGTAAATCGATAATCTCTTTATAAATATCAACGGCCTTCTCACTTCCTCCAATGATTAAAGTTTTAAATCCGGTTTTTCGAGTATGAATTCGCTTCACAATGATAGAAACAAAAACAAATCGAGGAATTAAAGTCGTGAAAAAGTGAATTACAAAAAGAAGCATTAAAGAATAATAGTACTGCTGGTAATCATTAATTTTATCATCAAGAAGAAACAAAAAGAAAATACATATTGTCCCCATTACACTTGCTACAAAGGAAATTGTAATAATTTTTGTGCGAAACAAATGCCTGACATCTTGATAAGTACCTTGTAAAAGGTAGATAAACAGCCAGACCAATGGTATAGCTAATAGGCCAAGATAAAAAGAATCATCAACAGAAAATTCTACATGTTCAATTATAGTCTTTCTAAAATAGTAGAAAGTACCCCAAGCTAGAAAAGACGAAAGCCAGTCTATCACTACTAAAAAAAATGTTAGAAGTCTTGAATTCATTTAGAAGTATACCGCTTTTATGTTATCAATATTAATCTCGGTATTTGTTTCCCCAGCTTTAATAAGTGCTTCAAAAGAAAATTCGTAATAATCAATATTTGCCATGCCGGAAACAGCTTCTTTCAAGTCAATATAGATTTTCTTCCATTTCACATTAGAAGCGTCTTGAAAATTCAATTGAACATTCGGGTTAGTTGTAATTCCCGAATTCCCTACACCTATTAAACCACTGACAACGCTGTTAGTATTGTAATAGTCAATTTCTAAATAAACCTCTCTTCCTTGTGGAAGATTCATATTTAAAGCTGCTCCATTTTCATTGAATAAGGTAGAAGCAATCCATTGATTGTTTAACTCGTCAAGCAGAACTCTACCAAAACCAGTTTCATTAATTGCAGGATCAAAGATCGATGGCGTGTTAGCTACTGTTAGACTTGAAGATGATGTTGGTCCTTCGGTGATAATAGTAGATGTATCCTCAAAATCTTCTATATTAAATTTCACTGTCGAAACATACTTTGTAACTGGATTTATAGTTATCGTCTCATTTTGTATAAAATTCAATGTCACCTCAAATATCTCTACAAAAGGATAAATTTTCTTCGTTGCTGAAATTCCGTTGTTTTTAATTGCAGGAAATATCTTCACTACTTTATCTCCACTTATAAGTAAAGGGATTTTCACAGGGAGCTCAAAAACCCCTACCAGCTCATTATCAACATAAACCCAAGCATCCGAAAAGTCGTGCGTTAATACCCCTGCATTATTAGTATTAGGTGCTGTATTTACAATTAAGTCCCATGCGGTAATTTCCAACCAAGATGGGTCAGGGTTGTTTTTTATACAAGAATTCAGAACAATAAAAAGTCCGAATAGAAGTGTAATTTTATTCATAGTTATCGCAGTTACATCAGTAACGAATAAATCTCTTAATTATTATCTATTATTGGTGTTGTCGACGACTTTAATTTGTCAACGATTTTTTGTGCGATGTCAAGTGCGTTGTAACCATCTTCTATTGAGACAATTGGAGTTGTATCATTTACAATTGCATCATTAAAGGTCGATAGCTCTTCTTTAATTGCATTCACATCTTCAATATCAGGCTTATCAAACAAAACTTTTTTAATCGGTTTTCCTTTACCCATGTCAAAGACAACATCGAAGGGATTAGCTTCTCCATCAATTGTTTCCATTCTTACTACTTCTAATTCCTTTGTTAGGAAATCTACGCTTATATAGGCGTCTTTTTGAAAGAAACGAGATTTACGCATATTCTTCATAGAAATTCTAGATGCTGTAAGGTTCGCAACGCAGCCATTATCAAACTCTATTCTAGCATTTGCAATGTCCGGCGTATCACTTACAACCGCTACTCCTGATGCTGAAATTTTCTTTACTCCAGACTTCACAACACTTAATATTGCATCTAAATCATGGATCATCAAATCAAGAACAACAGGCACATCTGTTCCGCGAGGATTAAATTGTGCCAGCCGATGAGTTTCAATGAACATTGGAGTTTTTATGTATGGCACTGCAGCTTGAAATGCCGGATTAAATCGTTCAACATGCCCTACTTGAACTTTGACTCCAGCTTCATGCGCTAGATTGATTAATTTCTTTGCTTCGTCTACAGTTTCAGTAACGGGCTTCTCGATGAAAACATGCTTGCTTTTCCGCAGTGCTTTTGATGCACAATCGAAATGAGACAATGTTGGTGTAACGATATCGATACATTCAACTTCATCAAGCAATTCATCAATAGTAACGAAGCGCTTTACATTATATGTTTCTTCGGCCACCTTTGCGTTTTCATCACTGGGATCATAGAACCCAATAAATTCATATTTATCGCTCAATTCTAGCAATAGTTTTATGTGAATTTTCCCTAAATGTCCTGCTCCTAAAACCCCAACTTTTAACATATTCTTCATTTTGTCACAAAAATAATAGAGATATCAACTTCTCTTACAATCATTGGCAGAAACTTGTTCACAATAGCTTGATTATAGTAAGAATGACCAACATGCTAAAGACATGCCTTTTTTCTATTATAGGATTTTAAAACCCTGAAAGTTTAATTCTTGATTTACCCGCTCCTTCTTACCATAATATTCTCTTCTTGAAAGTTTTAACAATAAACTTTTATTTTTATTCAAGAAAGATTTATTTATTTAAAGAATTCGCTATCTTTGCGCCTGCGATAAGCCTGTTAATCTCTAGATCTGAGAAAGATGGCTAAAGCAACATGGTGGTTGTAGCTCAGTTGGTTAGAGTATTGGTTTGTGGTACCGAGGGTCGCGGGTTCGAGCCCCGTCTTCCACCCGAAAAAGGTTAATTCGTAAGAGTTAACCTTTTTTTTATCCAAAAAATTCAGAACCGGTACTTCTTCCACCCATAGAAGGTTAATTGATTGCATTAAGAAACATATGGGTCAACCTGTCTTCAGAATAGATATTGCTCATTAATAAACCTGATTTTGAAAAGAAATCATTACAGCGGTTTTACTTTTTATCCAATGATTCAGCTTTCTCTGCAATAGCAACAAACCGTTTAATTGCGTTTATGTATATATTCATAAATTCTTCAAAATCATGTGAAGACAGATTATTTTCGAATTTTTTATGTTGGTCTTCCATTCCTTCGATTTTTTCCGCCAATTTTATGATTTTAAACGCTGACCCTGCAATATCAGAAAACATTTCAAGGCCTTCAAAAATAGAAGCCTCTTCTCCATCCTTTTCTTTTACTTCAATATCTTTAGCATAATCAATAGTTGCTTCAATCATGTTACAATATTCATCAACTAATTCATCCAAAGTGGTGAAGTACTCATTTACCTCTTCATTTCTTTCAATTAAAGAATCTACTGGAGCTTGTTTACATCCTATAATCGATAAACAGATTAGAAATAAAAATGATATGGAAAGTCTGTGCATATTTCTATTTTTGACTGTAAGTTATCATAATTTGAATTAAATGCCCCGGTTAAATATTAATTTATAAGATTGGTCATAGGGTTTATAAGAACAGATAAATGTTTTTATTCGTAATAAGTTGGCTAAATTTGAATTAATATTAAAAATATGGAAGAATTACAACTGACGACCCCTGCGCTTTTATTTTCAGCGATATCATTAATCATGTTGGCTTATACTAATCGGTTTCTAGCCTATGCATCCGTTATAAGAAATTTACATGATAAATATCTTGAAAAACAAGATGATTCATTAATTCTTCAAATCAAAAACCTTCGGCTAAGACTTAACTTA
>CAJQQA010000038.1 GCA_905480355.1 uncultured Flavobacteriales bacterium
GTTTTCAAAACTGGATTAATTTCAAACATTGCAGCATCACAGCCTTCATAAGCAGCGTATAAAGCAAAAACAAATTTTGTCATTTGTTTCATGGCTTGACCAGAAAGGCCAAGGTTAAAAGCAATTTTACGTGCTTGAAACCCTTGTAATCCAACTTTAGGATTAATTTCTTCTTTGTATATTAATTCAGGTGTGTTGTCAGCAACCGATTCAATGTCCATTCCTCCTTCAGTAGAATAGACAATTGTATTTCTACTTGTTTCACGATCTAGTAATACAGACATGTAAAATTCAGAAGGTTCTGATGCTCCTGGATAATAAACATCCTGTGCAATCAATACTTTATTGACTTTTTTTCCAACACCGTTTGTTTGAGCAGTTGTTAAATGTCCACCAAGAATTCCTTTGACTGTATCTTCAAGCTTATCAATTCCTTTTGCAAGAACAACACCATGAGAACCAGTCTCAGCTACAGTTCCTTTTCCACGTCCACCTGCATGAATTTGTGCTTTAACAACAAACCACTCCGTTCCAGTTTCTTCTGTCAACTCCTTAGCAGCCGCTATTGCACCGTCTAATTTGTCGACAACTCTTCCTTCTTGGATAGCGACTCCAAAGCTTTTCAATATTGATTTCCCTTGATATTCGTGTAAATTCATTTGTCTCTTATTTTGAAGGGCAAATTTAATAGGAAATTTTGAATTAAAAGAATTGAATACTTAAAAAAGGAAAGAAGTTTTAATGTCTTTGTTTTTCATTCTAATTATTTATTTCCATTTTTGATTAAAGTTTTATTTTGAAGAATAAGTTTTCAATCTTTATTGTTTTTATAATTGCCATTGTTCTTATACAATATCGCTTCTCTTATTCTGATGTTCAAAATGGAAAACCGCTAAAAGTAACTACTTGGGATGCTTTTGGTTACTATATGTATTTGCCAGGCACTTTTATCTACAATGACTTGAAAGATTTAGATTGGGTAGAGGCCGTTGATGAGAGATATAATCTGTTAGGTGGGCAGTTATATCAAGCAAGAGCTCAAGAAAATGGAGATTATGTTTTTAAATATCTTGGTGGCGTCGCTGTCATGGAAGCTCCTTTCTTTTGTATAGGGCATGTAATCGCATTGAATTCAAGTTATGAAGCAGATGGTTTTTCTGCGCCATATCAATATTCCATAGCATTTGGTGCTATCTTTTACTGTATTCTCGCAATGTTATTGCTGCGCTATATGCTACTTCAATATTTTCCTGATAGAACAGTTGCATTGTCGCTATTATTAATGGCACTTTCAACCAATTTAATTCAATACGTTTCAATAGATAGTGCTCAAAGTCATTCATTTATTTTCTTGCTCTATGCATTTTTGCTTTTTGTGACGATGAAGTGGCATAATCAGCCATCAATTAAATGGGCAATTCTAATTGGTTTTGTAATAGGTTTGGCGACAATTAGTAGGCCAACTGAAGCGATTATGATTTTCATACCACTATTTTGGGGAACACAAAATAAAGAACAGAGAATAGCGAAATGGGCATTAGTCAGAAAGCACCGTTATCATTTAATCTTTGTAGCTTTTTTTGGTCTCGTTGGAATACTACCCCAGCTGATTTACTGGAAACACGCGACTGGTTCACTCATTTATGATGTTGGGAGCAAGTGGTTCTTTTTGAATCCCTTTTTTCGAGTTTTATTCGGTTTTACAAATGGTTGGTTTATATACACACCAATTACTATCCTATTCATTGTTGGGATGCTTTATATTAAATCATTTCCATTTAAACGTTCGGTAATCATTTTCTCTATATTGAATATTTGGATTGTAATTGCATGGTCCGATTGGCAATACGGTGCAACTTATTCAACTAGGGCTTTGGTGCAGAGCTATCCCGTCTTAATTCTTCCATTTGCTGCAGTTATTCATCAAATATTAAAGAGTAAATGGAAAATTCTATTTTATCTGATTGGTGCTTACTTGGTTTTCGTTAATCTATTTCAAATAAAGCAATATGGTAATACAACTCTGCATTATAGAGACATGAACAGGCAATATTATGCGAATATTTATTTGGATAGTGACCCAACACCTTTGGACATGAGCTTGTTAGATACTGACGAGCAAATTAAATCATTAAAGAATGAGCATTTAATTTATGAGTTAGAAGGAGCTCCAATTGATTTTAGAAGTCAATTCGATAGTGTCGGGTATTTTTATAATTCAACTTTTGATTTTAAAAACAAGGAAAACTCTTGGGTGATATTAAAAGCAAAAATTAAGTCAAATCAAGGATTTACGAGTAGTAAGATACATCTAAAAGTGTTTTCAGAGGAGGTGTTAAAAGAGAGATTTATTCGTTTAAGCAGTCCAATTTGCAATGCGCATGAAGTGAACGATTATGAATTCCATTTTAAAATTCCAAAGCATTCTAGAGGAGTTATGCTTAGTGCATACATCGTTACTTCTGGCGAATACAAGGGAGAAATAGTTGAGTTATCTTTATTTGAAGGGGATTATTGAGTTGTTCTTCATTACTGTATTCTTTTTTCAAAATAAAATAATCTGACCAAACCTAATCGTTTTTAAGTATTTTTGCTTTAGCATTTTCATTCATAACAGATTAAAGTGATAAAACTTGATGGCATTTTTGAATTAGACATTACGGCTAAAACAAAATCTTTCAAAAAGAAAGAAATAATTCAGCGTAAAGGCGCTACAAATACTCGTTCTTATTATATAAAAAAAGGACTTTTAAGAGCATATATTATTGATGATAACGGAAAGGAACACACTTATATGTTTGCACCAGAAGAATGGATATTATCTGATTTAGAAGCATTAGAGTCTAATGATCCTGTCGAACTTTATATTGATTGTTTAGAGGATTCTGAAATAGTTGTTTTTGACAAGGAAAGCTTATTTAATGCTAAGCTTGGTCAGGAAAAGTTAGTGGAGAATACCAAACTTTTATGGAGAAGGATAGGTAAGCTGCAACGTAGAGTTATTATGTTGATGAGTTCACCGGCAATTGACCGCTATAATTATTTTTTAAAAACATATCCAGAATTACCCAATCGTGTTCCTCAACATATGATTGCCACATACTTAGGCATTACTCCTCAAGCTCTTAGTACGATAAAAGGAAAAGTTGTACGTACAAAAGACTAACTTAATTTCTTAATCTAGATGAATGCTTAGTGCCTTTTTAATGCTCAAATTTGTAGCGAAACTTTATATTATGACAAAAGAATATAGAAATGTAGAAATCACGATTAAATGGCAAGCTGAAAAATGTAAACATGCCGGAGTTTGTGTGAAAATGTTACCTAGAGTCTATAACCCAAAGGCAGCTCCTTGGGTAGCCATTGAAAATGCAAGCACAACAGAATTGAAGGTGCAAATTTCTAAATGCCCTTCAGGAGCATTGTCATTTTATGAAAATGAAGCGATTTAATTTTACAAACTAATCTTTCATTCACAACAATAGAACTCGTTTTTTTATCAAAAATGAGGTTCTCTCAAACTAAAAAAATGAAAAAATCACCTATAAAAAGCATTAAGCCATTACAACTTCCATGGGAAACACAGGATCCGTTTATCTTTTGTTCATACCATTTTGATGAATATCCAGGAGGCAATGAGAATATGGGACCAAACGCTTCATTAGAAGGACGATCATTAGGTCAAGATTTTGCATCTAAAGATGGTTGGAATATGTACCATGGAACTAACGTTCCTGGTTTTCCTGCTCATCCGCATTCTGGATTTGAGACTGTTACTATTGTAACTAAAGGAGTGGTCGATCATTCAGATTCGCTTGGTGGAAAAGGACGATTTGGAAACGGTGATGTCCAATGGCTTACATCTGGAAAGGGAGTGCAGCATGCTGAAATGTTTCCGTTGATAAATGAAGACAAAAACCCATTTGAAATTTTCCAAATCTGGTTGAACTTACCAAAGGAGAGTAAAAAAGTGAATCCTTATTATAAAATGTTGTGGAGAGAGGACATTCCAAAGATTAAATCAAAGGATGAGAATGGAAACGTAACGGAAATAGATTTAATTGCAGGTAATTTAGATGGGGTAGAGGCGCTTTCTCCAAATCCTGACTCTTGGGCAGCAGATTCTGAAAATAATGTTCAAATATGGACTATTAAATTACAGCCAAATGCAAAGTTTTTTATCGAGGGAGCCAATGATGATATTACACGAACACTTTATTTTTATCAGGGAAATACGATTAAAGTTGGTGATACTGGAGTTAACGCAAAACAGTTAATACATTTAAATTCAGATGAAGATATTCATCTTGAAAACTCATTGGAAACAGCATATTTATTTTTTTTACAGGGAAAGCCAATTAATGAGCTTTTAGTTCAACACGGTCCATTTGTAGCAAATTCACAAACTGAAATTCAGGATATAATGCATGAATATAGGTCAACACAATTTGGAGGTTGGCCATGGGATGAAGCGGATGTTGTTCACCCAAGAGATAAAGGAAGGTTTTCATTGCAGGGAAATGGCAAAGAAGAGATTAGATAAGTAATCTAAGATCGATTAGCTCTCCATCGACTTGAGATTTCACGAGAAGCGAATTCTTCACAGTCTTTTTCTTTGATAGAATCCCAGATTTTATTGATTCCATGTGTTAAAACTTCTTCTTCTTCATCCATTAATGAATACATAACCGTAGGGTCTTCAAAATAATGTCGGACAAAATTTGTATCAAAATCTCCGGAAGTAAAAGCATCGTGTTTTAGAACATATTTTCCAAAATCCAAAGTTGTTTTTAGGCCTGAAATCTGATAATTATCGATTGCTTTGAGAGTTCGTTTAATTGCATGGTTTCTATCCTTTCCCCAAACAACAAGCTTTGCAATCATAGGGTCATAATAGATTGGAATTTCCATTCCTTCAGCAAATGCATCGTCAACACGTATACTTTCTCCAGAAGGGACTCTGTAACGTTTTAATGTGCCAATATCTGGAGTAAACCCATTTAAAGTATCTTCTGCATATACGCGAACCTCGATTGCGTGGCCATGAATTTTAAGTTCCTCTTGTTTTAAAGGTAATTTTTCACCTCTTGCAACATGAATTTGCCACTCTACAAGATCCAGTTTTGTAATTTCCTCCGTTACAGGGTGTTCAACCTGTAAACGTGTATTCATTTCTAGAAAGTAAAATTTTAAGTCAGCATCGAGCAAAAACTCAACTGTTCCAGCTCCGTCGTAATCGCAAGCCTTGCACACACTTATTGCTGCTGCGCCCATTTCTGCTCTTAGCTCTGGTGTTAAAATAGAACTTGGTGCTTCTTCAATTACTTTTTGATGTCTACGTTGTATAGAGCATTCTCTTTCGAAAAGATAAACGGCATTACCATGTTTGTCAGCAAAAACTTGAATTTCAATGTGTCGAGGTTTTGTAACGAATTTCTCAATAAAACATGCGTCATTACCAAAAGATGAACGCGCTTCATTTTGTGCCAACTTCATTTGTTCTTCAAGATCTTCTTCTTTTTCGACCAAGCGCATTCCTTTTCCACCTCCACCTGCAGTTGCTTTAATCAAAACTGGATAACCAATTTGACGGGCAATATCAATAGCTTCTTTAAAATTCTCTACGGCTTTGTCTATTCCAGGAACTAATGGAACATCGTAGTTCTTCACAGCTTGTTTTGCACTTAATTTATCACCCATCACTTCCATGGCTTCTGGAGAAGGCCCAATAAATGTAATACCGGCATCTGTGGCTTTTCGAACGAATTCAGCATTCTCAGATAAGAAACCATAACCAGGATGAATACCATCAACCCCTAATTCTTTGCAATACTTCAGAATTATGTCTTGCCTTAAATAGCTTTCAGAAGATGGACTCTTTCCAACATAAACAGCTTCATCTGCTTCTGCAACGTGCAGAGCATTTTTATCCGCATCAGAGTATATTGCTACACTCTTAATGTTCATCTTTTTCAATGTTCGTATAACTCTACGTGCTATTTCTCCTCGATTGGCTATAAGTACTTTCTTCATTCTAATTAATTATAAATGTGTTTCCAAGCATGACGAAGATATTAATTATTTGGCAATAAAGTCTTTCTTAAAAAAAGAGGATAATGAAACTGCCTAAGAATTTTTAATAATCATTGCACTGCCTTGCCAGTCAGGTATTTCGAGAAGTGATTCAGGTATGGTTTGAAGAAATTCGTCTATTGCTTTTGGAATTCCATGCCAATTGTGATTGTAATCATGAATAATTATCACACCACCTTTACTCATTCTAGGATAAAAGAAGTCGAGTGCTGCGATTGTTGGAGCATAAAGATCAGCATCAATATTGACAAAAGCGAAGAGCTCATTTTCAAGACCTTTTGCGGTTGAGGGGAATAATCCAGCTTTGAAGATGATATTATCATTCCCAGAAATGTACTTTTTAACTTTTTCCAAAGATGTATCGGCAAACATATTAGCCTCAAATCGTTCATCTGATTGGTTTTCATGCTCTAAATCATTATTTGAAAAACCATTAAAAGTATCAAAAAGGTACAGCTTTCTTTTTTCATCCATAAAATGTATGGCACGAGCTGTTTCACCTTTATAAACACCTAATTCTGCAAAAGCTCCTTGAATATCGTTAGTGTTCAAGCGTTCTATTTGAAACCATAAATTATAAAACCTAACTCGATCAGAGTATTGGCGCTCAATTTTAATAAGTTTAGGGGAGATATTTTTGTTTTGCAGAGCAGCTTCCCATTTGTAGGGTTTACTTATTCTGTATGATTTTGATGACTCCATAAATCGATAGATAACGAATAGAAGTATCAAAACTCCTAGGATATATACTATTTCAGAAATGTTTATGGATAGTATCACAAAAAAATCAGTTTAAAGAACTGTAAAGATATAAAATGAAATCCTTATAAGGATAATCTTGATTATTGAACTTGTATAATTTCATGCAATATTAAATTCTGAGAGGCTTCAAACCTTTCCTTGCTCTATTAGCCTTAATGATTAGGCTTTATAAGTAATTGTGTTCCTTCTTCTAAATTTGGAAGGGGGATTTTTTTGCTTGCATTTTTACCTAAGTAGCGTCTGTTTTTTTTAGCTCTAAAAAAATCTAAGAAATATTGGATGGCTTTGAAATCTTTTAAGGTGTGAAAGTCTTCTTTATAACGTAATCCTGCGCCCTGAGTGAATGTTCCCTGCTGCTCATTTTGGATAATGGTTTTATCATTCGATTCATTAAAGATATTGACTCGAAAAGTTCCTGGTTCATTCAATAAGTACTCAAAGTTAAGATCACCAATAAAATTATTTTGATTGTTTTTTTCATCTATTTTTTGATTTTCTACACCAAAACTACCCGATAAGAGTAATCGATTATCCAAAAAGCTTTTTTGAAGTCCAAATTCATACGAATTATCACCTGTAAGTTGATCGGCATTTAATTTCAGATTCAACATGTATTCGCTTGAAATTTTGGAAAGTAAAGAATTTAATTGATTTGTTACAAGGTCAAGTGCTGTGCTTCCGTCCGCTGCGTTAGTTCCACTAATTGGTTGAAACTTTCTCCAGAGTAAAAGTGAGAAAAATTGACGATTTAATTCATCGGGATCACTTTTTATACGAGAAATTACAGATTTTTCGATATCAGTTGCGTTAGGTGCTTTAATATCAAAATCAATAGCGGGTTTATTTAATGTTTCACTGAGTTTTAAATAACATAAAACTTCTTGATTTGAGCCTGAACCTTCAGCCAACTTGTTGTTCGTTAAAACTGCAATATTTGTATTGACTTTGTAAAAAGTACTTAAGTTGAGATTCGCATCATAAGGATTACCAGTCCAGCTTATATTCCCTCCTTCTTCAATGAAAAATTTTAGTTTTACAGGTCCCATCGCGAAATCGTACACTCCATTTTTAACGGTGTATAGGCCATCCATAGTAATGTCTCCTATGTTGTTTAGATTAATAGAAATATCACCAAATCCTCTTGCTGTTATTTCGTCACCAATTTCATCATCAAAGATTAGCTTTACAATCGCATCATCTGTGATTTTAAAATTCAAATCTAAATCTACTCCTGTAAAGTCAATTTTAGGCAGGGTTGAATCAACAGTTGAATGATTATTATCTTCGATAAAAACAATAAAGTCTTCCTCGTCAATTTCTCCAATACCGTACATTGGAATATTAATAATTGTGCCTTTTCTGGATTCTAGATCTACAGTTATTTCTAAGTTATCGCTGTATCCAAAGATATTTACAATTCCAGTGCCGTATCCAGTTCCATAATATGAATCACCAAGTATATGCTCAGTTTTAAGAACAAGAAATTGTTTTAATGGCAAGATTTCCCAAGGATTTTTCGGGTTTTTATTAATGGCATCGTCTTCTATGTCGAAGAGTAGATCAAAGTTGAAATCAGCGAAATTATCGTGATAGACTGAGCCGATAATTTTACCCCCATTTCCTTCTTCATCAGTTATAGGTATTCCATTGATGTAAAATCCATATTGATCAACATCAATTGGACCATTAATTCCAAAATGTGTTCCGAGAATTTCAACTTTCGCGGAACCAGAATTTAAGATGACAGCTCCATTTAAAATTGGATTATCAGGACTTCCTGTAACTTTTAAGGATCCATTTAATGAGCCTTCAATTTCTGTAATTAAATCAGGGCTCATTAAAGCGTTTGCAAATTTAATATCTGTTTGATCGAAAAACAAGTTGAAATCGAGTTTTTCAGAATCTTTAAATGGGTAATAATCACCAATAAAATTAAATGTTTGTTCGTTTCTGAATTTCACTTCTCCTTTTAGTGCAAGGCTCTTGTTGTTTTCAATCCATTCAGAATTTAATTCAATGTTTCCGACTTCTTGACCTTTTAATCGGAAATTATCGATGTTGGCATCACCGATATAGTTAAAATTCGTGTATGGATTAGCTAAAGATCCATTTGCATTCAGTTCTCCAAATAAATCAACTATATTGAACAGGTAAGATAATTCAGCTAAGTTTATTTTTTTAATGTCAAAATTTAGCTTGTCAACGTCACTTTTCGAAATTTCTCCGTCGATAGAAATTACCTGTTCATTTCGAATTAATTCAAACCGATTAACTGAAATTTTATCTCGATTGATACTGAAAGTGGATGAATTTTCAATCCCCCATTTAATTCCCCTAACACTAAAAAATGAAGGCTCTAGAATAAATTGATAGTTATCCCAATTGTTGATTTTAGTTTCCCAAGAAAGCGCTGATTCATTGATTGTGTTTCGTCCCCAAGAGATGTTTGCAATAAGAATATTATTGGTCCCTAGACCTTTAAAATAGACTTCTGACATGAATGTTGTGTCGCTGTTTTTTACGCTTCCAACATTAGCGGCAATTGCTATATTGATAGAGTCCATAACTTGATGAATTGTAATATCGTCAAATCGAGAAGCTTTGTATTCAAACCAATCGGAATTAATATCAACGAGATAATTGTCTTGTTCTTCAAGAAAATGTCCTCTAATGCTTGAATTTGCTGCAATTCGAATATCAGGAGAGAAAATCGAAAGAAAATCAGTAGGACTCTTAATTAGTATATCGAAAGAGAGATTGTCAGATGTATGGTGTCTGTTTCTAGAATTAAAATCTTTCGAGTCATAAAGAGCAGGGAGTACATTTCCAATTTGATATTTAAGGTCATTCGGGAGCTTATAAAGATCAAATTTACCTTTGACTTCTGCGTCAACAATATCACTTGTTAAAATAAGCTTATCTTCAAGATTACCCCTAGATATATCAACTAAAATATTTGGCAGGTTCATTTCCTTTCCTTTCTCCTTATAGGCAAAATCATGAAGTGTAATGTTCCCAGCGAAATCATTTGGTGATGCCCCATTTAGCTTCACTTCCAAATCACCAAGCAAGCTCGCTGCAACATTTGAAATGTTAAGTTCTTTTAGAAGTGCATCTTTTATATTGACTTTAAAATCAAGAATTAAATCATTCTTAAAATCTACAAATCCGATGTATGATAATTCAAGGTTATCGTCATTAACTTCTATTTCCCCATCAAATTTATTATTTACCAACTGGCCATTTCTTATTGAGACATCAGTGTAGGGGTAATCTAAGTAATCAAATCGACCAATTTCTCCTTCAATATGCCTGAACTGTATGTTAGAGAAAGAATATGTTTCGCCGGATAGAAAGAATAATCCATCAACAATGCCAAAATTAGAATCTCCAATAAATTGTCCCAAATCAAATGATTCGATTTTCAAATCGTATGAGCTTGAAGTTGATTGATCGAACATGAAAGAGTTATTCTGCTCATTCCTAGTAAACATTAATCCGTTGTCTATTCGAATGGAACCTAAGGCAGTTGATATTTTTTCAGAAGCCAATACAAAGTTTGAGTAGAAGCCATCTAAATTAATATTTAGACCTTTAAAGTATCCGAGTCTGTTAGTTCTAGCATCAAACTTAATATAGTCAGAATTATAACTGTCTGGCATTTTCAGCTGACTTAATTCTTTGAGGTCGATGTAAGCATAATCAATATTCTCATGGTAGAATCCAGATTTAAACTTCCGATAATCCGGAATGTTTAAAGTGCCTTTTATATTTGTCTGTTCTTTAAACGTTAAGTCAATATTTGCTAGTTTCAAGTTTTTGATTTCCTTATTAATAAGGGTAGAAAGAACTATTGTATCATTCATTCCTTTTAGAATAGGAGCGAAGTAAGCGACTTCAGCCAGAGCCAGTTTACTACTATTGAGCTGACCATCGAATTTCACTTTATCAACAAACTGTTTGAAGTCTTTAAATTCTTCTGTTAACATATTAAATATCGGCGCATCTATAGTGGAACCTGGTGATTCTATTTTCAAGTTAGAAAGAAATATTCCTTTTTGAGATACAACAAAGGATGATTTAAGGTTATTCAAATAAAAACCAGATTTCTCAAACAATGAAGCGGATGAAATGACACCGGAATATTGACGGCTTCTAATTTCGACCTCATCGAGAACAGCATTTATTTGCTTACCTCTCAAGTGAAAGTAATCGACACCAAAGTCTTTAGGGGTGTATCGTTCATCATCAAATTGAAAAACACAATTAGCAAGGTTAATCGTTGTAATATTAAGCTGAAAATCGCTTTTTTTCTTTTTCGGAGTTGAGAATTTATCTTTAATGAATTGATAATTAAAAAAACCTTTGTCGTTTCTTTTTAAATGAATCGCAGTATTTTCAATGTCAAGGTTGTTGAGCTCGAATGTCTTTTTTTCTAAGTTATAATCAGAAAGATTTGCAAACAACGCTCCTATGAACGCTAAAGTATCAGCATCTTCATCCTTTAGGAGTAAGCCCTCTATGAGTATATTGTTAGGAAGTACTATAGAAACACGATCAATTTTAACCTTAACATCGAGTTCATCTGAAAGATAATTTGTGGCAATTTGAGCAAAGTATGTTTGAACAGGTGAGGTTCGTATTACAAAAACTAATAAAATAAACAAGATGATTACCCATTCGAATAAAATTCCAATGCTACGTCCTATTATTTTAATTAATTTTGCCATTCTTTACAAACATAAACATTGTGCGTCAAAAAGAAACTATTATTCTAGGTATTGAGTCTTCCTGCGACGATACATCAGCTGCAATACTCAAAAATGACACCGTTTTGTCAAATGTTATTGCTGGACAGGAAGTACATCAACAATATGGCGGAGTAGTTCCTGAATTAGCTAGTAGAGCCCATCTTCAAAATATTATCCCAGTCGTTGACTCAGCAATAAAAGAAGCGGGAATTTCTAAAGAAGATATTGATGCAATTGCTTTTACAAAAGGACCGGGTTTATTAGGTTCTTTAATTGTTGGGACTTCATTTGCCAAATCATTTGCAATGGCAATGGATATACCATTAATTGATGTGAATCATATGTATGGACATGTTTTAGCACATTTCATTTCAGACGAAGACAAACAAAAACCGAAATTTCCTTTTTTATGTTTAACTGTTTCAGGTGGTCATACACAGATTATTTTAGTAAAAGATTACTTGAAAATGGAAATAATCGGTTCTACAATTGATGATGCAGCAGGTGAAGCATTCGATAAGGCTGCTAAAATGCTTGGTTTTCCATATCCCGGAGGGCCATTGATTGATAAATATTCACAATTTGGGGATAGTAAGAAATTTGAATTTGCAAAACCAAGAGTTCCGGATTATAATTTCAGCTTTAGCGGTCTTAAAACTTCAATACTTTATTTTCTTCAAAAGCAAGAAAAAATAAACCCTAATTTCATTCGTGAAAATAGAGATGATTTATGTGCATCTATTCAGTATACGATTGTTGAAATTTTAATAAAACAATTGAAAAAAGTGGCTATTAAGTGCGGTATTAAAGAAATTGCGATCGCTGGGGGAGTATCTGCAAATTCAAGTTTGAGAAAAAGACTTCTTGAGGAAGGAGAAAAGTGCGCATGGAAAGTTTACATACCAAGATTTGAATATTGCACTGATAATGCAGCTATGATAGCTATGACAGGTAAAATAATGTATGATCAAAACCTTTTTGCAGATCAAAAAGTGACAGCGATGGCACGAATTCCATTCTTAAATTCTTGAAATCACACTAAAGGCATTCGTTGAATTTGTTAGATTTTTTTTTGCAGATTGGTTTAATTATTAGTAAATTTTCTGAAAAATATAATCAGTATACTATGCTAATAGCTTCAAAACCAACTCTTATTGACAAGGAAATCATTAGTTCTCTTCACTTTAATTCTAAGTTAACTGTTGACCAGCACCCAAAGCTAAAAGCACAACTTAGTGAGGCAACAAAGCTTGGTAACTCATACAGAAGGAAGGTTTCGATTCTATTTCAAGATGATGATGGTTTGAAACGTGTTGACACTACTATATGGGCAAACGGTACCAAGTTTATCTGTTTAAAAGGTGGTGTTTGGATTCCAATTCGACGTATAGTAGAGGTCCGAGTATAAGGTGACAAAATCACTTGGGATTCCAAGTATTTATAAAGAAAAGATGGTTTTAGTTTAGAATGAATGTCTATTTTTGTTCTGAAATAGTTTGAACTTTTGAAAAATTTCATTGTTTTGAATTGTTTCATGTAATTTTCTAGATCTAACAATGTCTAAGAATTTAGTTTAACAATAAATAAAAATTAAATGAGAAAATCACTTTTTGCATTTGCCCTGTTTCTTATCGTATCTATATTCCACACAACAACACTTAATGCGCAATTAGAATTCCCCGAAGAAAAGGTGAATTGGACGTTTACTGTTGAGCAAAATGGAGATGAAGCAACAATAGTTGGGACAATAACAATGATAGAACATTGGCATATTTATGCGGTGCACATTCCAGAAGGATCTTTTACTATACCAACGGATGTGGTGTTAAACAAATCAGCTAATTTCAAAAAAGTAGGTAAGATCATTGAACCTAAACCTCATTTTGAACATGATGATTTAGCGGATGAAGACTTATATTACCATTCAAATACGATTAAATTAAAACAAAAGATTAAAATCTTAGGCGATAGAGATTTTACAATCAAAGGTGTATTTTCTTTTCAAACATGTGATGATACTCACTGTTTACCCCCATTTGAGACAGATTTTGAAGTGAGCATTAAGGGAGTTGAGAAAGAAAATTTAGAGATAGATAAGAAATTGGATTTCAGTAGTATAGATGGAGATGAGACTGAAGATAAGAACGGAACTACTTATGTTAAAGTTAATGAAGAATGGTATAAGGTACCTGCGGGAAATAGCAAAACATTTTATAAAAAATATTTAAGTTTAGGAGGGAAGTATGAAAAGTAAAATAATAATTGTTTTAATTGCTGTATTTAGCTTTGGTTCATTTGTAAATGCAAATACTATAAGTATAGAGAATTCTAAAGAACTTCTTTCTCTCGTTGTGACGAATAAAGATTATTCTGATGCTATAAACTTAATTTCAGAAAGTAATTTTTTATTAAAAATTAAATCTGACAAACAATTAGCCTCAATTATAAAGGAATTAGCAAAAGAATTAGGTGAGTCGGAACCTGATTGGCTTTTAAATGACGCACCCAACGAAACTCGTGACATAAATAATAGTGAACAAGGATCATCAGAAGAGAAGAAAGAAGCGAGATCACTATGGACAATATTCTTTTTAGCCTTTGCTGCGGGTTTTGCGGCATTGCTTACTCCTTGTGTGTTTCCAATGATTCCAATGACTGTAAGTTTTTTCACTAAGCAAAGTAAATCAAAAGCCCAGGGGATAAGAAACGCAGTGATTTTTGGGATTTCTATTATTGTTATATATGTAGTACTTGGAACTGTTGTGACGGCTATCTTTGGTTCTGATGCTTTGAATGCAATGGCAACAAACTTTTGGTTCAATCTGATATTCTTTATTTTGTTAGTAGTCTTTGCAATTTCCTTTATGGGTGCATTTGAAATTAGATTGCCAAACTCTTGGCTAAACAAAGCAGATAAGGCCTCTGATAAAGGAGGTTTAATAGGAATATTCTTTATGGCCTTAGCGCTTGCATTGGTTTCTTTTTCATGCACTGGGCCAATCGTAGGGACTTTACTCTTTGAAGCTGCAACAATTGGAGGAATGGGACCTTTCATTGGTATGCTTGGCTTCTCTCTTGCTCTAGCTCTGCCATTTACTTTATTTGCAGCATTTCCGGGATGGATGAATTCTATGCCTAAGTCTGGAGGTTGGCTCAATTCAGTCAAAGTGGTTTTAGGTTTTTTAGAATTGGCACTCGCATTTAAATTTTTATCGAATGCAGATTTAGTAGTACAAGGTCATTTTCTTGAGAGAGAAATGTTTTTAGCGATATGGATAGGTATTTTTGTGGTCCTCGCTTTGTACCTTTTTGGTAAAATTTCCTTACCACATGATTCGCCAATTGAGAGATTATCTGTTGGAAGAGCTCTTTTCGGCACAACCGTTGTTATTTTTGTGATCTATTTAATTCCAGGTTTGTGGGGTGCTCCATTGAAATTAATTAGTGGATTCCCGCCTCCGATGTCTTATAGTGAATCTCCAATGGGTGTTGGGGGCGGAGGAAGTTTAGTCCACAATGAAAGTGAAATAGATAAAGATATGCACCTCGGTGAACATGGAATAATGTTGTTTCATGATTACGAAAAAGGTATAGCTTATGCAAATAAGGTTGGAAAGCCAGTTTTACTTGATTTTACAGGATACGCTTGTGTTAACTGTAGAAGAATGGAGTCAAATGTATGGGGAGATCCTGCTGTCTTAAATATTCTAAAGAACAAGGTTGTAATGATTTCTCTGTATGTAGATGACAAAACAGAATTACCAAAGGAAGAACAAATAACTGTAAATATTACTAAAGACTTAACGAGTGATTTAGTAAGTTATGGTAATAAGTGGAGCTATATTCAAGCTTCTAGATATAAAAACAATTCTCAGCCTTATTACCGAATATTAGGTCCTAAAAATGAAGATTTAAATAACGGTTCAGCAGATTATAATAATCATGGTAATCCAGAAGCTTTTCTAAAGTGGTTGGAAGAGGGGTTATACTTATTTGAATCTGCAAAGTAATTATTTACATACTTAAAAAACTAAAAAATTCTTCATTATAAAAGAGGGATTTTTTAGTTTTACACTATGAATAGTTTCTTAATAACCCCCATTGAATATCTGAAAGGTATAGGCCCTCAAAAGGCGGAGTTGTTAAAAAAAGAATTGGGTATTTTTTCTTTTGGCGATTTATTGGAATTTTATCCATTCAGATACGTCGACCGTTCCAAATTTCAAAAAATAGACGAATTAAATTCCCAAATTGGACATGTTCAAATAAAAGGTGAAATTATTGGATTCATCGAATCAGTTATGGGCCGAGGAAAAAGACTCACTGCCAAATTTAAAGATGATACGGGGATTATTGATCTTGTTTGGTTCAAAGGGGCCAGTTGGATAAAAAACTCTCTCAAAATTAACGTAGAAGTCCAGATTTATGGGAAGCCAAATTTCTTCAAAGGAGGTTGGAGTATTCCTCATCCTGAAATCTCGAAAGTACATGTAAACCCTCAAGGAGGTTTTCAACCTGTTTATTCAAGTACTGAACGATTAACAAAAGCTGGCCTTGACTCTAAAGGAATTGTAAAAGTGATGGCTCCACTTATTGAACAATTAACTGGACAAATTGAGGAGTTAATTCCACTAGAATTAAAGAATGAACATCGATTAATGTCTCGTGAAGAGGCTATTATGTCAATACATCAACCTAAGTCTGAATTGGAAGCGCGTAACGCTGGGCTACGGTTGAAATTTGAAGAATTGTTCTTTCTACAATTAGAATTATTATTTCGCAAGAAAATTACACTTCAAAAGTCTTTAGGGTATAAATTTGAAATTGTCGGAGATCAATTCAATACGTTTTATGACAAACATATCCCTTTTTCGTTAACAGGAGCTCAAAAACGAGTGTTAAAAGAAATTAGAAAAGATTTCACCACAGGTCATCATATGAATCGCCTTTTGCAAGGCGACGTTGGAAGTGGTAAGACACTCGTTGCTTTATTGTCCATCTTATTGGCTATTGGTAATGGATTCCAAACAGCGCTAATTGCTCCAACGGAAATTCTTTCAATTCAACATTTTGAATCGATAAAAGAAATGTTAACTGAAATGAATATCAGTATTGAATTATTGACGGGCTCAACAAAAAAGAAAGATCGAAAAGTATTACATGAACGCTTACTTAATGGAGACGTTGACCTACTCATAGGCACACATGCTTTATTAGAAGATATTGTCCAGTTTAAAAATCTAGGCTTTGTTGTTATAGACGAACAGCATCGTTTTGGAGTTGCTCAGCGAGCAAGAATGTGGAAGAAAAATACAATTCCTCCGCATGTTTTGATTATGACTGCAACACCAATACCAAGAACACTGGCGATGACTTTCTATGGAGATTTAGATGTCTCTGTAATTGATGAAATGCCTCCAGGTAGGAAGTCAATAATCACCATGCATAAGTATGAAGAAAGTAGGCTTAGAATGTTTGGATTCATTAAGGAGGAAATTGATAAGGGAAGACAGGTATATATCGTATTTCCACTAATAATGGAGTCAGAGACTTTAGATTTTAACAACCTAATAGATGGCTTCGAAGCGATAACTCGAAGCTTTCCAGCCCCTAGACATCATGTGAGTATGGTTCATGGAAAGATGAAGCCTGCAGATAAAGAATTTGAAATGAATCGATTTGTTAAAGGAGAGACTCAAATTATGGTCGCTACTACAGTGATTGAGGTCGGTGTTAATGTCCCAAATGCTTCGGTTATGGTCATTGAAAGCGCAGAGCGTTTTGGACTTTCTCAATTGCATCAACTTAGAGGTAGAGTAGGCCGTGGATCAGAACAATCATTCTGTATTTTAATGACAGGAGAAAAAATATCAAAAGACAGTTTAAAGCGAATGCAGACAATGGTCAGAACAAATGATGGTTTTGAAATATCGGAAGTTGATTTGCAGTTGAGAGGGCCTGGAGATTTAATGGGAACGCAACAGAGTGGCTTGATGGACTTGAAAATTGCAGATTTGGCAAAAGATGGCGCACTAGTTGCTATAGCTAGAGATGCTGCCAAAGAGCTTATTAAATCGGATCCAACAGTTGAAAAGAAAGAGAATAAAGGAGTTCGATCTGTTTTAAGTGAAATGCTACGCTCTAAACCGAATTGGGGCAGAATTGCGTAGTTGTATTAAATGTGTAATTTTAAAGTTGATATATGAAAAATTTAGTTCTTTTATTTTGTTTAATATCGATTCATTCTTTTGGGCAAATGATTAGTGGAAGTCTTGTGAACGAAGGAAGAAGCGTATTGAATAAGCCTGCTTTTATTATCGAGGGAATGGCTGATGGTTTTGCTAAAGTCGAACTTGCAGTTGATCGGACTGGAAAAGTTACGAGTGCTCGAATGGTTGAAACAAACTTGAAAAGTACACCTGCGAAGTATGAAATAAAGAATTACGTAAAGACCTTTTCTTTCGAAAAAGGAAATCATTTCCCTAAATTTCATAATGTTGTTGTTAAGATTACAATAATGAAAGGACGGGAGTAAAGTTTATTTTTTAATAACTTTACATTATGCAAATGGGGTTATTGTTTCACAAGAGTTCAGCTCTTATCTTCTTGATGCTTGTTTCTGTGATAACTTCTGCGCAAAAAAAGTTGACAGATAATCTTTCTGTCAGTGGTAACTATCATTTCGGTTATTCACTTCCAGAATATTCGGTTTTGAGTCACACAATAACAGAAAATGTCCAGTCTTTTGATTTATCCTTTCATAAGGAGAGAACAGGAAAAGATATTTATGAGCAATTGTATAAATATCCTCAAATGGGAATTGCTCTTTTCTATAGTTCTCTTGGGAATGAAAATGTATACGGTCATGCTTTAGCTATAAATTATTTCTTTCGACTAAAACTTATTGCTCGAGAAAAATTCAGCCTCTACAATAGAATGGGCATTGGATTAGGGTATATCACTCGTAAATTTGACTTCGAGGATAATTATCTTAACGTCGTTATAGGATCTCACTTTAATGTACATTTTAACTTTCGATTGGGAAGTACTTTTGACTTAACAAAAAGAATTAGCATAAATGCCGGTTTGTCTTTTGATCATTATTCGAATGGAAATACTAATGAGCCAAACATTGGTTTGAATTTATTAACGGGTTTTGCAGGAGTTAATTACCTTATAGGAAATCGCCTTGAGAGAATTGAATGTGAAGTGCCTAAATATGAGCACGGTCATGCTTTAGAAATATTTGTTAGTTATGGCGCGAAAAGAGTTAGAACACTTAACTCAGGCTATAATCACACACTTTCTTTTGCCACCGAATACAATTATTTTTTATCTAGGTTTATTCACTTAGGAGCTGGAATCGATTTATTTTATGATTCGTCTATCCGACCTAATCTTATCGATGCAGACGAAGTTGTTCGTTCAACAGATAATTTTCAAACAGGAATTCATTTTTCTCAAACAGTCGTGTTTAGAAAATTTAGATTTACCCTTCAAGAAGGAGTTTACGTCGTTTTAACGAATAAAATTCAGAGCTCCATGTACAATCGTGGAATTCTAAAATATTATCTTAATGATGATTTCTCTGTCAGATTAGCAATGAAATCTCATTTACATCTTCTCGATTATCCAGAAATTGGATTCGGCTACAAATTTTAATGAATAAAATACTCACCATATTATTAGTCGTTCTTCTTCTTGCTTGCGGAAAGAGAAAAGAAGTAATTGAAGTTCTACATATTCTAGATGCTTTCTCACAAGTAGAATTGAATAGTACTTTCGATGTTTATTTGGTTGAGGATTCAAGCTATTTCATTGAATTGATAGGGGTTGCTAAAATTATTGATAAGGTCGATATTTCAAATGATAATGGCGTCTTGAAAATTAAAAGAACATCGAAAAATGATTGGCTATCACCAAAGAATAATAAAATCAAACTTATCATTCATTCCTTACCACTAGAAGGTGTTACAGCAAATAAAACATGCTCAATTTTGACCTCAAATCCAATAACTTCAGATGAATTTGGACTTGTTATTAAAGATAAGGCAAGTGAAGCCAACCTGACGTTAGATTGTAATATCTTTTTCTTCTGGAACAATGCACCAGCAGGAGGTAGAATTACTTTAAATGGTCAATGTACGATTTTAAGAATGTGGACAACAGCAATTGTAACCGTTGATGCGACAAATACAATTGTAGATAACGCACTTGTCGAGAATGATTCAAAAGGAGATTGCAATGTATTCGTAAATACGCTTTTAGATTACAGCATTTTAAATGAAGGAAATGTTAACGTCTATGGAAGTCCATCAGAAATTAATCTTGTTGAACATTCAGGTTCTGGCGAGTTAATTCTACATTAAGAAACAAGAGCGAACTATAGTCTAGCATTAAGAATAAATCCCGTCAACAACCGCTTTGTATTTCTCCATGATTTTTTTACGCTTAAATTTAAGCGTAGGCGTGAGCTCTCCGGTATTTACTGAAAATTCATTCTCCATTATTTGAATGCACTTTAATTGCTCCCAACTGCCATATTCTTTATTGTATTCGGCTATTTCTCTTTCTATTCGAGTGATAACTTTTTCGTTTGTTGCAATTTCGTGATTTGAAGCTGAACTTAAATCTAATTCATGTTTTAAAGCCCAATTTTTGATAAAACTAAAACATGGAACAACGAGCGCGGACGGAAATTTCTGTCCTTCACCTAAGACCATAATTTGTTCTATAAATCGAGATTCTTTAAACTTATTTTCCATTGCTTGAGGCACAATATATTTTCCACCAGAAGTTTTGAAAATTTCTTTCTTTCTATCTGTAATTTTTAAGTATTTGCCTTCAATAAATTCGCCAATATCCCCAGTATGAAACCATCCATCAATGATTACTTCTTTTGTTTTATCAGGTAAATTGTAATACCCCATCATAACATTAGGACCTTTAACTAGGATCTCTCCATCAGTTGCAATTTTAACTTCAACACCT
>CAJQQA010000039.1 GCA_905480355.1 uncultured Flavobacteriales bacterium
CACAAAATTCATGTTGCTGTTAGTATATACGTCTCTATTGTATCCCCAATAACCGAAAACAGTCCCCTTATCATGGGTTACTTTCTTCTTCATTCTCTTTTGTCCAAAAGAAAATAAGGGTATTAATATTAAAAAGAATAGTATGAGTCGCTTCATTTTACTAAGTCATTTTCAAAAATGCCACTTCCTTTTCTGACAATTTTCTATACATTCCACGTGGTATATCTTTTTTAGTCAAACCAGAGAATGTTACCCTGTCTAAGCGCATCACTTTATACCCCATCGATTCAAAGGATCTTCTCACAATTCGGTTTTTTCCAGAATGTAATTCAACACCAACCTCTTTAGCGTTTTCGTTATTTACATATTCTGCATTGTCATACTTCGTTGTTCCATCTTCAAGTTTGATACCTCTCATCAATGTTTCTAAGTCTTCCTTTGCAACTTTCTTATTTAAGGTAACATGATAAATCTTGCTGGCCTTATGTTGCGGATGGGTTAACTTTTTAGCTAAATCACCATCATTTGTAAACAATAACAATCCAGTAGTTTCTCTATCTAAACGTCCGACAGGATAAACTCTTTCTTTACATGCTTTTTTAACCAATGACATAACTGTTTTTCTTCCTTGAGGATCATCCATTGTTGTTATAAAGCCTTTTGGCTTATTCAACAATACGTATCGTTTTTTCTGAGCTATAATAGATCCTCCATCATATTTAACTGTATCTGTTGGCTTTACTTTGTAACCCATTTCTGTGATTACGTTACCATTCACAGAGACAACACCTGTCTTAATAAGCACATCAGCATCTCTTCTTGAGCAAACACCTGCGTTCGATAAATACTTGTTTAATCGAACTTCATCTGTGTTAAATGATGGTAATGGATCCCCTTTTTTAAGTTTATCCTTGTAATCAATAAAACGGGCTTTAGCACGTTTTTCAGATTCAGATTTTTCAATCTTATTCCCTTTTCTCGACGTTCGATTCAGTGTTTTACCACCTTTCGTCGTCTTTCCCTTGGCATCTAAGCCTCTTGTTCCTGATTTTCTTGTGTTCATCTCGAGCATAATTATTTGTGCAAAGATAGGCTTGAAAAGCTAGAAAGGACAATTATGAACGAATTTATATTCTTTATGATTGATAATTGAGATCAATAATGAACAAATTCAAGGGGTAAATGCATGCTCAATATGCTCCAATCTCATCCCAAATTGGTTTAGAACGATAGAGATAACGTCCAGTCGGATATCATCATCACTGTTTTGTTGCTTAATATAGTGATTCGCAACTTTAATGATTTGTTGTTGTTTTTTCCATGTAACAGCTGTATAAGGTTCACCAAACGCGGACGAATGCCTTGTTTTGACTTCTACAAAAATTAATTTTTTGTCTTTTTTACAAATTATGTCTATTTCTGCATTTCGAAATCGATAATTGCGGTCAACAATCTCATAATGCTTTCCTATCAGATGATTAGTTGCAATGTCTTCTCCTTTTTGACCCAGTTCAATATGATTCATTTTACATTCCTAATAATTTGTGTTTTTTCTGCGACTCTATATTAAGTTAGACAGAATTATTGAAAGAACAATGAACCGTTGTGTTAAATAATTGTACATGATGTTATGTGGAAATTACTTGTTTTTCTTTGTATGCACTTTATGCTAATAGGGCAAAATAACATTTTAATTCTATCAAAAAACTCAAATTTGTGCCTTAAATCTATTGGAGTAATTGATTTAGCCGGCCATTTACCAAAACAACTTTCTCCCTATAAGACTATTTTCATTTTTTCAAATTCCAAAAGTGTTTTATCCAAGAAAGATGTGTCCCGAGTTATTGATTTTCTCACCGATGGAGGAAATTTGTATTTAGGCTCTGAAAGCTGGCCTTTTCAAGCTGAATCGAATCAAATAACGAGAAAACTCTTCCAAAAAGAATGTTATGGGGATTTTGAAATAAAGAGCGCTGAGCCCGCATCAGAAAAAAGTAATTTACATTTAATTGAATTAAAGGAGATTCCCGCGGGCGAGACTACTGTTGCTTTTCCTCTCGATTATCGTTTACTTGTTGAAGCTTGGGTAGGTAACCAACCACTAATATTAAGCGGTTCAATTGAACAAGGTCGAATAATAATCGATGGAGGCTATTCCCGATTTTACTGTGTCAATTGGAATTCAAACACGCTCCATTTGTTTCAGAAAATAATTGCTTTTTTTACTTAAAGGATATTACGTGGTTAAAAGTCATCTTTCGATCTTCAGTAGATTCTATTCTTCCCCCAAAAGTTCCATTGTTTCTTTTGCCGCGACCTGTTCTGCTTTCTTTTTAGAACTTCCAGAACCCATGCCGAATTCTTTAGTGTTAACCAATGCTACAACTACATAATGCCATGTGGAGCGATTATTCTCCTCCTTGATCACACTAAATTCAATTGGTACTCTGTTTTTCTGTCCCCAAATATAAAGCTTCGATTTAAAGTCTATTTCCTCTTCAAGAATTTGATTAAAATTCACGTATTTTCTAAATACATGATTGTTGATACATTTTTTTGTTGCGCTGTATCCACCGTCCAAATAAATTGCTCCAATTAGTGCCTCGAAAGCATTCCCTTCTATTGTTTCAATTTTTATTGATCGATTTTTATTATAGCGCATTAACAAACTTAATTCCATTTCGTTCGCTATTTTACCTAACGTCCTTCGGCTAACTATTTTTGACTTAATTTTGGTTAAATAGCCTTCGTCTTCGTCTGGAAATTTAATAAAGAGGTATTCAGCAATGACAGAATCTAATATAGCGTCTCCGAGGAATTCTAATCTCTCGTTTGACATTTCTCCGCTTTTATTAGCAATAGATTTATGCGTTAGAGCCTTCTTAAAATAAAAATGTTTCTTTATAGTATAGCCGAATTTTCGCTGAATGAATTGGCTAATTTCTAGCTCTTCCTTTGTCTTTTTTTTGCCAAAGAAAGGGAGTAAATTAACCACTTTATCCTATATATTTCTTGATGATAACGGTCGTGTTATGTCCACCAAAGCCAAATGTATTTGACATAGCGATATTCACGGTTCTTTTTTGAGCCTTATTGAAAGTGAAATTCAGTTTATTGTCCAGCTCTTCGTCATCCGTTGTATGATTTATCGTTGGAGGAATAATATCTTCTTGCACAGCCTTAACACATGCAATCGCCTCAATTGCTCCGGCAGCTCCTAGAAGGTGACCAGTCATAGATTTGGTTGAGCTGATGTTAATATTGTATGCGTGCTCTCCAAATACAGCTTGAATCGCTTTCACTTCTGCGATATCTCCTAAGGGAGTTGATGTTCCATGTACGTTAACATAATCAATGTCCGTTGGGGCTAGATTCGCATCATCAAGTGCAGAAATCATTGTGTTTCTAGCACCAATTCCATCCGGATGAGGTGCTGTCATATGATAAGCGTCTCCCGACATGCCGCCACCAATAACTTCAGCGTAGATTTTCGCTCCACGCTTCTTCGCATGCTCATATTCTTCAAAAATCAATGCTCCTGAACCTTCTCCAAGCACAAAACCATTTCTATCCTTATCAAATGGTCGCGAAGCTGTTTGTGGAGTATCATTACTTGTAGACAAAGCTCTTAATGCATTAAATCCTCCTATTCCAGACTCATTAACGGCAGCTTCTGAACCACCTGTAACAACTGCATCTACTTTGCCTAAACGAATGTAATTGAATGCATCAATCATAGCATTAGTAGCAGAAGCACAAGCTGAGACAGTCACATAATTTGGACCTCTAAGTCCATATTTTATTGAAATGTGACCTGCTGCAATATCAGCAATCATTTTAGGAATAAAGAATGGATTAAAGCGTGGTGTTCCATCACCGTCCGCAAAATTCATACATTCGTCTTGAAACGTTTTTAATCCTCCAATTCCGGAACCCCAAATCACACCGATTCGATCCACATTTGGTTGAGACTCCATTAACCCAGAGTCTTCCATGGCTTCTGATGAAGAAACCATGGCATACTGTGAAAACTCATCTAATTTTCTCGCTTCTTTTCGATCAATGTGATCTTTAATATCAAATCCTTTAATCTCACAAGCAAATTGTGTTTTGAATTTAGACGCATCAAACTTCGTAATTGGAGCAGCACCACTTTTCCCTGTAATTAAGCCTTCCCAAAATTCATCCACATTGTTTCCAATGGGAGTTAAGGCTCCAAGTCCCGTAATTACAACTCTTTTCAATTCCATTTTCGCGACGTTATCAAATACTATTATCGTTACTAATTTGCGTTTTCTTCTATGTAAGAAATAGCGTCACCAACAGTTTGGATATTTTCAGCTTGATCATCTGGAATTGCAATATTGAATTCTTTTTCGAATTCCATAATTAGTTCAACAGTGTCAAGAGAATCAGCACCTAAGTCATTTGTGAAGCTCGCATCATTTGCTACTTCATTCTCATCAACTCCTAATTTATCAACAATGATAGCTACTACTTTTGATTTAACATCAGACATTTCTTATTTTTTTAAGGGTTTATTCTGCCGCAAATTAAGTCACAAAATATCAAATACACAAGGTTTTATTGATAATATTCAATAATCTCGTCTGATGTTTTTCTTGTTAAATCTGGTACTTTGACTGATTTTGCTGGATAACCAACGGGGATTAAAAGGAAAGGACGTTCGTTATCTGGACGATTCAAAGCCTTAGCGATGAAGTTCATAGGGCTCGGTGTGTGTGTTAAGGCCACTAGCCCCGCGTTTTGTATTGCCATCAATAAAAATCCAGACGCAATTCCGACAGATTCTGAAACATAGTAATTGTTGATTTTTTTATCATTCTCTCCAAATTCGTATACTCGTTTCATCACCACTATTATCCAAGGTGCAACGTCGATAAATTCTTTCTGCCAAGAGGTTCCAAGTGGTTCCAGGTCTTCAATCCACTTATCGCTCATTCTCCCGCCATAGGATTTTTTCTCTTCTTGTTCTGCAAGTTCGCGCAGTGTAGACTTTAATTTAGCATTAGAAATAAGGCAAAACGTCCACGGCTGTTTATGCGCACCAGATGGAGCCGTCGATGCTGTTAAAATAATATTCTTAAGGATTTCAATTGATACTTTTTTATCAGAAAAATGACGAACAGAACGACGTTCATCTGCCCAATTGTAAAACTGTTCTGACCGTTCTAACATTTCAGCTTCAGAATATTGTTCAGGTGAATATTCTATATTGGGATGCTTGTCATTCTTCATTGAAAAGATTTGTTTGGATAAATATAATCATAGTTCCCTAGTCCTATCTACAATAATTCATAACTTTGCTCCATGGCAACAAAAAAGATAGCAATTTTTGCTTCTGGAACCGGGTCGAATGCTATAAATTTAATTAACTATTTCAAGGGAAATTCCTCCGTAGAAATTGGTTTTGTTTTAAGCAACAAAAAGGACGCGCCCGTAATAGAATCTGCAAGTAAGCTTGGTGTGGAAACTATTTGTTGTTCAAACAACCAAGCTGCCGATGCTGATTTCATGATTCAGCTGTGTGAAAATTATGCGGTGGATTTTATTGTTTTAGCAGGTTATTTGAGGTTAATTCCGGCATTATTAGTCGATCTGTTTGAAGAGAGAATAATTAATCTTCATCCGTCGTTATTGCCAAAATATGGTGGTAAAGGTATGTACGGTCATCACGTTCATGAGGCTGTTTTAGCGAATCACGAAAATGAGTCTGGAATCACGGTGCATTTTGTCAACAAGGAGTTTGACAAGGGCCGTGTTATTGCTCAATTTAAATTCAAGATAGAAAATGGATTTGAGTTAGCTGATGTTCAGCGTGAAATAAGTCGCTTGGAACAATTGCATTTGCCTCTTGTTATTGAAGGAGAAGTTTTGAAATAAAGAAGATTAGAAATTATGGGAGATTTTTTTGGAGGTTTTAGTTGGATTGAAATTTTTAAGGCATCAATGGTTTTATTTGCTGTAATTGACATTTTGGGTTCAATTCCGATTATTATAAAGTTAAAAGAACGTTCAGGAGAAATTCATGCATTGAAAGCAAGTCTTGTTTCATTTTTTATCATGATTAGTTTCCTAATTCTTGGTGAAGGGATTTTAGGATTGTTCGGCGTTAATGTGGAGGCATTTGCTGTTGCAGGCTCAATAATATTATTTGCTATGGCGCTAGAAATGATTCTTGGAGTTTCGTTGTTCAAAGATGAAGTCACAAGCAACACCGCTAGCATTGTTCCTTTGGCTTTTCCCATCATTGCGGGAGCAGGATCGATGACTTCGATTATCTCTTTAAGTGCAGAGTATCATCAACTGAATATCTTTATTGCTATTTTCATCAATATTTTATTGGTTTTTGTTGTGTTGAAATTAACCAAAGCAATCGAAAAGATAATGGGGAAAGGAGGGATTGCTATTCTTCAAAAAGTTTTTGGAATAATTCTACTAGCTATAGCAGTTAGGTTGTTTTCGGAAAATGCTAAGGAGCTGTTTATGTAACGTGTAATCTTCGTTTTTGCGGTTTAATCTTTATAAAAATAAGCCTTCACTGTCCTCCTGGAGAGAATGATCCAGGGCCATTTTCTTGCCCTTCGATTACCTGCATCCCATGCTTAAATGTTTTTTCATTAACGACCTTTCCACGTTTATCATAAATTTTAAAGCTACCATGCTTCAAACCATCTTTGTATTGAATTTCTGATTGGAGTTTTCCTCTACGACCATACTGTTTTAATGCACCGTGTAATTGGCCCATTTTATAGTTAGTTACAACAGCCGGCATTTTACCGCCTGGATAATAAGCAATCCACTCACCATGTTTTTTGTCGTTTTTATATTTTCCTTCTTCCGTTTTCTTAAAGTCTTTCGATGAATACGAAATCGCCTCCCCTTCCTTTCTGCTTTCAAGCACAAAATGATCTTTCATGATACTGTAGTCCATCTTTGATTTCTTCTTGAACAATTTGTAGGTAATCAAATCTTTCGATCTGCCATTATCAAAAAACTCTTGCCATTCTCCTACTTTCATGTCATTGTCGTATTCTCCGATTATTTTTTGTTTTCCGTTAGGGTAAAAAGACAACCAATCTCCTTTCAGTTGACCTTTTTTAAATGTTGCCTGATTTTTCAGCTTACTGTTTTCCCAATAATTGTTCCATTCGCCTTCTTCTTTTCCGTCAAGGTATGTACCTTCCATCAACAAAGTTTCATCCTCATACCACGTTTTCCACTCTCCATTTTTCAAATCATTCTTAAATGTCCCTTTCTTGAACATTGTTCCTTCTTTGTAAAAATAAGTCCATTCTCCAGAACGTAATCCATCTATGAAGTTTGCATAATAAGATAGCTCTCCTGTTGGATGCCAATATGTCCAAAGGCCGTCTTGTTTATCTTCTATAAATGATCCATTGATGTCGCGGTCTCCTTTATTGGTATACCACGTCCACTCACCTATTTTCTTTCCATTTTTATATTCGCCTTCTACATTTAATTTTCCTGTATCGTAAAAATAATTGTACGCTCCATTGAGTTGACCATTTTCATAATGACTTATCTTTTCTTTGTCTCCTGTGTAATAAAAATAATTCCACTCTCCGTCTTTCTCGCCATTCTTGAAAAAACCATTCAGTGTAGAATATCCGTAGATGCTAATCTCCTCAAATTCTCCATGTTTCCGACCTTCTTTGTAATTGTACCATTCTTTTACTTTTCCAGTTGTATAAAAACTTGTCATTTCGCCATTCCCGCCTACTATTGTTTGTGTGTGGAGAGAGTCCGGTAAATAATACTCCCAAATAAAGTTTTCAGTTGATTTAATTTCTACAACAGACTTTACTCGTCCATCACGGTAATAATACTTCCAAAAGTTTGAAGGCTCGCCTTTGGTATAGTATCCTGCTACCTTCGTTTTACCTGTTTCGTACCATTCATTATATATGCTGTCCTGAAGATTTAATTTAAAATACCCCTCTTCTTGTATTGCACCATTTGGAAAGTACTTCACTGTTGATCCGTGCAACATATCACGGTAATAATTACGAACCTCTTCGGTTTTTCCAAATTTATCATAATACGTCCATTTACCATGCTTCTCGGTTGTTTCACCATAGTTATCCTTGTAATATTTTCCTCTCGATTGGACGCGACTTTTATTAACATCCCAATACGTTTGTTTTTGTTTTGACAGGTTTTCTTTCTCTACTTTCTGCGCAATGCTTAATGCAGAAAAAAGAACGAATATGAAAAGGAGCTTACTTTTTAGCATTTGATGATTTTTTATATAAGTAAAAACTGTCTATTAGTTACTTTGTTAAGAAAAGAATTCCTTGAAAGAGTAATACCACTCCAAAAGAAATAAAAACTATACCAATTAACCGATTTAAACCTTTTAGAAGTTTATCAGTTACTAGAGGCCGCAGGCTTTTTGCACCAAAAATTTTAAGTAAATCAATAGAGAAAAATGTCATTAAAATTGATGAAATAAAAATAATCATAGTGTATGAAGACCCTCCTTCTGCAACATCTCTAGCTCCTAATGTCATAACAGAAAACCAATAAAACACCACCAATGGATTGGCGAGATTCAGCAGAAAGCCTTTGAGACCTAGTAGCAAGTAACCTTTTAAATCTTGAGTTTCTTCACCAAGTGGCGTGATTTCAAAACTTTTGACTTTCTTTAAGAGGTTGTACAATCCGTAACAAAGAAACAAGCTACCTCCAATAATTCGAAGTACTGAATTATCGTCTCCAGAAGATAATTTATCTACTTGATTATAAAATAAAAAAGCAATTGCGATGTAAACGATGTCATTGAGAATAACACCTAAATCAAAAGCGATTGCTGCTTTTACTCCCTTCCGAATACTGGTTTCTAACAATACAAAAAAGACTGGTCCAATCATTATACTTAGTATAAAGCCCGTAACTATGCCTTTGAGTAGTAAATCCATTCGAATTTTTCGGTTTCCACAAACTTAAGGTTTCCTTTATCAAAAGAAACAGTTTCTTGTCTAAAGTTGTGAATGTTTTTAATACAGGTAGCAAAAAATCAATCGACTTTGTTTACATTTGCATTAATGTGGATGGAACAACTTCGTTTACAGTTGAAAACTGATTGAAGAATGAAAATTATAGCAGCGAATCAAAAATTAGAGAGCATCATCAAAAAAGTTGAGAAAGATGGCGTTAAAGCAAAGAACTTGGTTGAAGATTTAAAAGAATTAAGAGCTTATGCTTTGCAAGAGAAAGATCCTTTAGTAACAAAAGTTTTGCGATTATCCTATGAGTTTTTGACAGAAAACAAAGCATTTAATGTTCAAGCTCAATATGAAGAGGACGAAGAAGAGAATGAATATCCTCTTGAGATTGAAGAAAAAGAAAACATTTTGTATTTGTTAAATCTTCTAATGAAATCAGATCACAAAATAAATCGTGAAGAAATTAAAGATTATCGTACAGCTTTAAAGCTAGAGTTATACTAGAAATAATAAGCTATTCAGGGAAACCGTGTCATTTATTTGGTGCGGTTTTTTTATTTTATGGCTTTAACACCCAACCCTTCTCTATTTGTTTTCGTCTTATGATTGAATATAGGCTTTCTGGTTTGTTCTATATTTTGGATTTATTATCCTTGCAGGTATCTGAAAAGAGTTCTATGTTGGTTACTACCTAATCTTTATGCTCTTTTCAGATTTTTTTATGCTCCTAAGTATGACCCTGTAACTTCGAAAATTATTTGCAATAATTACAATACGAAAAATATTCATCGGCATGTTCGAATGGCACATCGCTGTTGTACATGTCTTCTATAATTCGACCAAGGTATATTGGGTAATTTATTATAATTTCATTCAGGTCAACGTCTTTTCCCTGAAGTATAAAGGGTTTGAATTTCTCCGAAATAAATGACACGATGCACGATTCTGGAATTACACCATGCTTTTTATAATACAAGTATGCATACTGTGTTAATTGTAGTAAATGCTTCTTTGTTGTCGCTGAGAATGAGGCCGCAACATCATCACGACTATTAACCCCTTTTTTAAACTTTACTTCTTCAAGCTTTACTTTTCCGGATTTATAGTCAATTATTCGAATTTTACCTCCCACACTGTCGATCCTGTCAATAAAACCGCGGAGACGTACTTTTTTCTTTTCACCAAGAACCTCTATTTCCACTTCTTGTTCGTAATGAGCTTCCAATGATTCAATAAAAACCAACTCTTTCTGTTGGGATAAAAACTCAACTTCGGATTTCAAAAATTTCTCCGTTAATTTCAATGCCATTTTATATGAAAGGAAATTTTTCCCTTTCTTAAAAGCATCTTCATCATTGTTAAAATGCTTCATAAACTGTTGCTCCACGACCATTGAGTAATTCTTCAGCATTTTTTCTATATCGAAAGAAGTAATATTAGATGGTGCAGGATCCACTTTCTCCCCGGCCTTGTTAAAGCGCGCAAAAGGCATGTAAAGTATTTCCAAGGTGTCGTGAATAAACGTTCCAAAAGTATTACTCTCTATGTCTTCTTCCACAGTATCTTCCTCTCCAAATTCCATCACATATCTGTAGTAGAAATCCAGTGGACAGGTAATGTATGACTTTATCATAGAAGCTGAAGTAGAGCGTTCAAAAAGCTCATCCATTCTACACTGTATTTCTTTCGTTTTCTCTATTAATTGTATGTCGGACCGACTTTCTCCTTGTAAAGAATATATCTGATGATTGATCTTGACATTTGTGTTTTCTCGACTTAATTCCATTTCGAGTTGCATCAAATAACGACTCGGTTCATTGCTTCCAATAGACTCATCAGCACTGGTATATGTTACTGTTAAATGTTCGCATTTATGCAAAAGCCGGTAAAAATGATGTGCAAACAATCCTTGTTTATCTCGCGGAGTCGGCAATCCTAAGAACCTTCTCAAATCCATGGGAATCATCGTTTGAATGGGATTTGTAGGGGGCATCTGACCTTCATTCATACCAACACATATAATTCGTTTGAAATCAAGCGCGCGAGTTTCAAGTAAACCCATAATCTGAAGTCCATTAAGCGGATTCCCATGATAAGCTATACTCTTCATTCCCCAATGCTGATTAAATAAATGCTCAAATGATTTCATGTCCATTGGTGGCAATCCTTCTGAAATAATATTCTCAAAATCAACTAAAGACTTGTCAAAAGCTTCAATGACTGCTTTTTCAAAAGAAAATTCATCTTGAAGGTTCATGTAAACAAGTTGATTCAAAGCTCTCACATTCGTCATTGCCTTTTCCCAAGAACTATCGACTGTGTTAGTTTTCCAGTTCTCGCAAATTGTGTCTAACAATTGACGTGTTTGTGTCCCAATTTTTAGATTCTTCGGGTTAACAAAAATCCTGTTGTATTTAACAATCTGTTTTTCGGCTTGTATCAACATTTTCTTTTCATCGTTATTAATGATTCCCAAAACGAAAGGATGATTACCAAAATCCTGTAAATCGCTAAAATAAAGCGACTCCGTTTTAAAACGTTTCTTGTTTTGTTGAATAGAAAATATTAACTCAACCCACGTTTTTAATGATGTGTTTCGGATAGGTAAGCCTAGAGTAATGTTTGCCTTTCCGATTGTTTTTGGTAAGTTTTTGATAATAGCGCCAATTAAAGACTCGTCTGCAAGTAACAACAATGTGTCGTCGATTTCTTGCTGATTCATTTGGCTCAACAAAGTTGACGCAGCTTTAACCTGGCCCGTTTTTTGAGCGCATTCAATCACATCAACGAGCAATGCTTTCTTTTTTAATTCATTGGAGGTAAAGTCTAAATCATTCTTATCTAAAACTACACTTAGTTCTCTCAAAAAAGCACCAGCCTCATGCGCTTTATTCTTTAAATAATAATCATCGGCATCGATAATTATATCAGCGCGTCCCATAACGTGCAGTTGTTTTAGAATCGATAATTCCGCTTTAGAAAGGGCATTAAATCCAGCAAAAATAAACGTTTTAGCTTTGTTGACTTTAAAGAGAATGTCAATGTTATCCGATAGGAATTGAAACGATTTGCCTGCGTAACAACTTTTTATTGCTTTCAATTGCTTATTCAATTCATAATAATATCCTGGCAATTGATCCCAGAACTCCATGAACTTTACCTGACTTTCAGTGAGCTTCTCTTCTCCGAAGCTCCATTGTTCAATCTCCTTGATATCCGCTAAATTTCTGAACACTTGTTTTGCATCAAGAAGGTACCTGTCTATCTCATTAAAATCCGACAATAGAGTTGTTCCCCAATTTAAAAATTCATCAAATGAAATGTCAGCCGTTAATTGTGAGGGACTCGTATTGTTTAAATTTGCTTTCTGATGAATTTTATACAACAGAATAAGCGCCCTCGTTTTATCAATAACTGTTTCTTGGCTGTAAGACTTTACCCATTTATCCATCGTCGTTATTTCTGGAGCCAGAATGGGCTTTTCATAAACTTTAAACAGCTCTGATGTTAAGTATTTTTTCGCTCTTTCTGAGGGGAGAATTATCGTTAAATCGCTTAAAGATTTGTTTTCCGAGTGAATTTTTTTTGCCAGTTTTTCTATAAAATTCATGCTACACTTTTTTCGTTAAAAAACTCCAGTAAGTTGAACGGTTTATGGCCCCTAATTTTACATTAGGATACGCATTAACAAAACTTGATGGGTACTTCATTTTTTTCTTTTTCGCCCAATCTGATTTGTAAGCGAATAGTTGTCCTTCTTTGATTTCAATAAAGTCCATCTCTTGTTTTGTGCTCGTTCTCCAGAAATAAACTTCATTTTGGAGATCGTTCATTTTTATCCATTTGATCCTTTCAGCAATCACATAATTTTGCCATAATTGTGACATATCATTGCGAAGATTTGTTGGATTAAAGTTTCTAATAATTGTATTTCTGATACCGTTATCTGCAAAGTAGAAAGTGTGCGACTTCTTTAATTCATAGCGATGGCCATTGTGAAACGAATCCAATCGAATCAACACGAATGCATCGACAAGAAGATTTATATAACGCTCTACAGTTTCATTGTCAAGCTCAGAATGCGTTGCAATTTCGTTGTAAGACAGATGTTCGCCTAAATGAAATGCCAAATACTGCAACACTTTCATTAAATCTTCCTTTTTATTAATTCTTTCTCCCGCTTTTAAATTGGTGAAAATTGCATCGTCGACCAAAACTTTCAAATGTTCTTCTGCATTGTCAATATCTGTAATAACTGTGGGATAACTTCCAAAAATCAATCGTTCTTCAAGGAGCTTTTCTTCGCTGGGAAGTCCAAAATGTTGAGCTGATTCGAAAAAAGAAGGAGGCCTAACATTTATTTCTAGTTCTCCCTGTTGAATCGCTTCTAATAAATCCTGTTTTATCGAAGGGACATAAGAACAGATAATAATAACTGTCGCTGAAATCTCCCCCATTAAAACGGCTTCTAAAATTGCTCCTAAATTATCTAAGTATTGTGCTTCATAAAAAACTATTATTTCCTCTTGAATTGACTGTATAGATGCTGTTTCTTTTAATTGATCTTTTGTGGATTTTTCCGAGCAATTTAATACTGTATGTGTTGCCGAAAGCTCATTTAACGCATTAAGAACGATGGTCTTTTTACCTGCTTTTCTTGGTCCTTGAACCAACAGCAGTTTGTTTGTTTTGAGTTTTTCTTTTACTATTTCCTGTTGATATCGAGGGATGAAATTGGCTGACATATATTAATTGCTCATTGTTTTGTTCAGCTAAAAATAATCATTTTTCGCAAAATTCAATTGAATATTGCGATTTTATCAAGTAACGCTAAACAATAAGTCGTTCGATCAATTGGTCACCAAAAGAATACGGGATATATGCCAATGAAGGAATTCGTTTCGTTAATATAATTGGTGTTTTTTTACCCATTGTAATTGTTCCATGCGTGCTTGATAAACCCATTGCATAAGCAGCATTTATTGTCAAGGCGTTCAATGCTTCTTCTGGTGTCATTTTCATTTTCACGCAAGCTAACGACCAAACAAAACTGAGGTTGCCGCTTGGTGTCGAGCCAGGATTAAAATCACTTGCTAATGCAACAGGCAAATCATTCTCCATTAACCGCTTTGCATCGCCAAAAGGAATACTTAAGAAATGAGAACAGCTAGGCAGAATTGTCGGCATTGTTATCGAGCCTTTTAAAGCTTCGATATCCTCTGCTGAAATCTCTTCCAAATGATCAACCGACAGTGCGTTTAATTCCACGGCCTTTTTGACTCCTCCTAGTGCTGAAAATTGATTGACATGAACTTTTGGTTGAAGTCCAATTGCTATTCCGGCTAGAAGGATTTCTTCCATTTCATCTACTGAGAAATAGTTGTTTTCACAAAACACATCGATATAATCCGCCAAATTCTCTTCTTGAATTTTCGGAATCATCTCATTAATAATTAAATCTATGTATCCTCTATGATTCATTTTATATTCTGGCGGAAATGCATGCGCGCCAAGAAATGTTGCTTTAATATCTATTGGACACTCATTTTTAAGACGCTTTATCACTCGAAGCATTTTTAATTCTGCCTCTACCGATAAGCCATACCCTGATTTAATCTCTAATGCACCTGTTCCGTATGACATCAATCGTTCTATTCTCTTCTTCGCATTTGAAAACAA
>CAJQQA010000040.1 GCA_905480355.1 uncultured Flavobacteriales bacterium
TTATTCCAAGACTTATTCTTGGATTATTATTAGTTTGATTATTCTTGTTAATATTCTTATTAAATCATATAGTATAGGTATTACTAGTATGGATTTAGATGAAGCTTACAGTGTTTTTAATGCACAAAAAGAAGTTTCTGATTTATGGCAAATGTTTAATGATGGAGACAATGGAGATGCTCCTCTGTATTATTTTACGCTTCATTATTGGATGGGAATATTCGGAAATACGATATTGACTGCTCGATCCTTTTCTCTATTTGCTAATATCTGTAATATAATTGCGCTGTATTTATTTGCGAAACGACATTTAAATTTTAATACAGCTATTTATATTTCTATTCTGCTGACAGTGTTAAGCCTACAGTTTTATTTCGCTCAAGAAGCGAGAGTTTACGCACTTTCAAGCCTGTTCTCCATTCTTTCTGTTTGGTGTTTTTTCGAATTGATTAAGGAACAAAAATTAAAACAAATTGTATTACTTGGATTTATTAATGGCGCATTACTCTATGCACATTACTCCATGTTTGTACTTCCTGTTGCCCAATTAATCATCATGTTTTTCTATTTGTTTAGGGCAGTAAAGACCTCATTATACTTTGTGGTAAGTCAATTGATATCTCTACTAATTGCATTACCAAGTTTATTATTAATTGATATTAAATCGAGTAAAGGTTCTTGGTCTTGGATGCGAAGCCCAACCTGGAGTGATATTACCTTGTTGTTTGAAGAATTTAATAATAATTATTTCACGTACATAGTGATGCTGTTGTTGTTTGGACTTTTTTTAGTTGTTCTTTTAACAAACATGAAGGAGCCTAAGCTGTGGGTTCTTTTTGGAATTGCATTTGGTGTTTTTTCCGTATCCTATCTCGTAAGTCAATTTATCCCAATGTTTTCAAGTCGCTATTTATTCTATCTCCAGCAATTTATCTGGTTGCTTATAGTCTATTCCATTTCATTAATAAGGCAACCTTTTAAACATTTGCTTCTTGTACTTTCTTTTATGTTTTTATTGTTTTCTCTTAAACCAAAACAGGAAAGAGAAGATTGGAAATCAACAGTACAGTATGCGAAAGAAATGAAGAAAAAAGGATATACAATTATTGTTTCGCCATCATACATGTCTATGCCCTTTACTTATTATTTTGACAAAAGTAAATTCGAAGACTATAATAACTTATATCCTTCTATGCTGAAGGATGACGTTATTTTCATTAAATTAATGGATCGAGAGTTGTTTGATTATATTGAAATTGAGAAGGTAGTTTTCATCTCATCACATCAAGATGTAGTTGACCCAAATAATGAAAACATGCGTATTCTTGACGAAAGGTATAGATTTCAAGAAAAAAGGGCGTTTAAAAATATTGAATGTCATGTTTTCAATGAGTAATAAGCTTACTTCATTGAAGTGTCAACTAATTCTTCAAAAATTAGGATATAGTGAGTTCCTTTTTTTCCTGTATTGATTGTTAATTGACCTTCAAGCTATTCAACCAAATATGAAAACAGTTGAATACTCATAGATTCAGTATCCTCGCCATATTTTTTTTTAGTAACCCAACCCTATATTGGCACAAATTTAATTGAAATTTACCATTAAACATATTTACTTAGCCTTGTTCAAAAGACACATTAAAGGCATCATTCAAGAAGAACTTACCTTGAATTTTTTCTCCATCACTAGGGCGAATAAAACCTCTGATTGTTTTGGTTTTTGACTTCGTGACCAAATCTGTCAATTGGGCAGATGTGAGCGTTTTCCCCATAAGAATGAAAGGAACTTTAAAACCACAGACTCCATAATCCTTACAACCAATTGCAGCATTTCCTTTCGCTAGTTTTGATGTTTTGCATTTTGGACAATCGATATCATCGAAAGAGTAGGTCTTCTTTGTTCGTACTACTTTTTCTTTTACTACGTTTTCTGGATCTTGAAAAAATTGAACGGAAGAAGGAGTGTTGAAAATCACCTCATCTGTTAATTCACGAACCATTGTATTTAGTTCCCTTTTAAAAACACTTAACTCATATTCTCCTTTCTCTATCAATCTAATTTTTCGCTCCCAGTCACCTGTTAGCTCAGCACTTTTTAATAATTCATTCTGAATTGTATCAATCAATGCTATACCGGTAGTTGTCGCAATGATATTCTTCCGCTTCTTCTCAATATATTTTCTTCGAAATAAAGTCTCAATGATATTTGCTCGTGTTGAAGGTCTACCTATTCCATTATCCTTCATTAACTCTCTCATCTCTTCATCTTCAACTTGCTTTCCTGCTGATTCCATACCTCGAAGCAAAGTTGCCTCAGTGAAATACTTAGGTGGTGAAGTTTTTCCTTTATGTATAGTTGGTATATGCGGACCTTTCTCTCCTTTTTCAAAATGAGGCATAATTACATCTTCATCTTTGGCTTTCGTATCCGACTTTTCACCTACATAGACTAATCGCCATCCTAATTCTAAAATTTGTTTTCCCGTTGCTTTAAATTCTAATTTTTCAACTCTTCCGAGTACAGTAGTATTTGAAACAATGCAAGGCGGATAAAATACAGCTATAAACCTTTTTGCAATCAAATCATATATTTGTTGCTCCGAGGGTGAAACGCCTGAAACTGAAACTCCAGTAGGGATTATAGCATGGTGATCTGTAACTTTCTTATCGTTAAAAACAGTAGATGATTTTGGAATTGGTTTTGCAAGAACACTCTCTGTATAACGAGAATAGTATTGCATTCCCTTCAAAATGTTTGGGATTTTCGGATGCAAATCTTCCGTCAAATATGTGGTATCAACTCTTGGATACGTTGTCAATTTCTTTTCGTACAATCCTTGAATTAACTTTAACGTTTCATCCGCTGAGAATCCATATTTCTTATTCGCATCCACCTGGAGTGAAGTCAAATCATACATCCTTGGATTGCCTTCTTTTCCTTCCTTCTGCTCAAAAGAAGTAATTTCAAATTCCTTATCCTTTAAATACTCCAATCCTTGATCCGCTTTATCCTTTGTTCTTAGTCTAGAAATCTGACAAGCAAATTCTTGTTTCTTATACTTTGTTTTTAATTCCCAATATTCACGAACGTCAAAGGCTTCAATTTCTTTATGACGCTGAACAATCATGGCTAAAGTTGGCGTCTGAACTCGCCCTATAGACAACGTTGATTTACCTTGCCCAAATTTCTTCGTAAAAAGACGCGTTCCATTGATGCCCAGCATCCAGTCGCCCATTGCCCTTGCGGTTCCAGCTTGATACAGGTTGTCATAGTTCTCTGATGGTTGTAAGGACTGAAAGCCCTCTTTGATTGCTTCTTCAGTCAATGAAGAAATCCACAATCTTTTAATTGGAACAGCACATTTTGCTTTTAATAAGACCCAACGTTGAATCAATTCTCCTTCTTGCCCAGCATCCCCGCAATTGATAACCTCATCACAATTTTGAACCAATCGCGCTATAGTATTGAATTGCTTTTCTACCCCTTGATTATCTATAAGTTTAATGCCAAAATTCTCCGGAGCGATTGGTAAATCTTCTAATTTCCAATATTTCCAATTCTCATTATAATCATGAGGTTCTTTTAATGTACACAGATGCCCAAAAGTCCAGGTAACTTGATACCCGTTCCCTTCAAAGTAACCATCATTTCTTTGCTTCGCTCCT
>CAJQQA010000041.1 GCA_905480355.1 uncultured Flavobacteriales bacterium
CTGATTCAATCATAGCAATAATTAATTCACCATCGGTATTACCAACCATAATCGCAGGGATAGTAATCCCACTTCCTGTTCCACCATCTCCCATCGTGATTGGTCCCGCTCCTACTACATTGTTAACCATTATTACTGCAATCGCACCCTCGGCTTCCGCCCTTAAAATTTTATCAGAAAAGAAACAATCACCTCTACGGATAACACAAATGTTACCATTTATAGCTGCACCGTTAATTGGAACCTCACAAGCGTCATTAACATCAACACCTACATTGTCATCATATAGAACAAGGTCAGATATTAATGGAACTGTTGGGACAGGTGCACCAAAAGCTGCTGGTAATGCCGCATATGCTCCTGCAATTCCTGCTGGTGAATTAATTGTTAATAAATCTGCTGGAGTATCCCATAAGAACATTTGCATTGTTGGATTTCCTCCATCTGGAGGAGTACCGAAGTTCGCGTTGTTTGTTCCCGAACCATCTTGCGCCTCAGCATATACTTGATCAGAACTTAAACCACCATTTCCATAAGAGTTGGCTTGGAAATTCCCGCTCAATTCGTCAAAACCATAGTGGTACCAAACGTCATGCATAATATTGTTCATATAGAACAAGTTTGTAATCGCTGCATCCCAGTATAGGTTAGCAGCTTGATTTTGATCCAGAGGATAATCGAAAATTAATGGAGCGCCAGCATCTGGCCAGTAACCAATACCATCATTTCCGTCTTCATCTTCCGAAGCCCTTACATTATTTCCCGTTGTAATCGTAAACTCGCTTCCTCCTGCTCCACTGATATTATGCCATCCATAAGGAGAGGCCGTTGCATCTGATGGCCCAACAACTAAGGTTCTAGGCCCGTGGTTTGGGCTTTCCGTTGGGATTGCAAAAACACGGTACGAATTAGTTGCTGGAGGAGGTGCAGGAAGCATTATCTTACTTTCTGTAGGAATCTCAGCTTTAAAATGTGATTCAGGTGAAGCTGAGCTATGATTATGTCCATCACTATCAAACTTACATGAACTAACCCAATCACCTTTGTTAATTTCTTGCCCAGTTAAAGCATCAATACGAATACTCCACCAGTGATTACCAGAAAGTTCATGAATACTTAAATCCCAAGCGAGTTTTATAACATCGCCATCAGGAGCGTATACAAGCTTAACAGGAATATTCTCTTTCGATATTGATCCTTTTTTGAAAAGAGATATACCATTTTCAGTGCTGATCAACTCAGCTAAAGAATTTTGTTGAATGCCTAAAGCTCTGCATGCAGCAGAAATAGCTTCAATTGCATCAATGGAGGGTTCTGTTGAATTGACTTTTCCATCAATATCTTTAATCAATCTATTTCCGCCAAGTACAATTCCGTTATCAGTTATAGCAAAATTAGCAATTGCATTGAATACTTCAATTTCATTATGTGTTTGTAGCAAGTAAACATAGCTAATGTTGGAGCTTTTGTCGAAATGCTCATTATAGATCTTCCAGTTTGTGGCATCTGATTTAGTAATTCCTAAATCTTTACTGTGATCGTTAAGATAGGATTGGATTTGCGAATCGTGCTTTTGGGCAAAGGAATTTAAGCCAAGCACAATTAAGGCAAAAAAAAGGTTTAGTGATTTCTTTTTCATAAGTAATGAGTAATTTTGACACCTATTTAGTAGATTACCTAATTCTTTACGAAGACATTCCTAAGTTAAATAGGAAAAACGTACCAAGTTCGGTGCTAACAGTTTATAATTTTATCGCCACTAAGTTACGCATTTAAAATGACTTTTAAAAGGAGCCAATTAATTATAAATGAATATCTGGTTTTACTGATGTGTGTTTTTATTATCTTTGGTAAAACAATTCAAGTGGAAGATAATTCTTTTTTTACTGGAACTTTGAGACATCTGAAAGTATGAAGAATTCATTGTTTAATAATATTTGTGGAGCAAGCGTTCCTGGCGTCAATGAATTTAAAACATCTAATTACTTAAAAAAAAATCAACCTATTTTTAGGGAAGGTGGAATTCCAAGGGGCGTATTTTGTATCAATAAAGGGAAAGTGAAAATTTTCACTATTGGAGAAGAAGGAAAGGAGCAAATAATCCATGTGGCAAAAGAGGGTGAAATTGTTGGTTTTAGAGCACTTTTTAGTGATGAGCCATATAGAGTTTCGGCAACAACCTTGGACGAATCAAATTTGTGTTTTGTATCAAAAGAATTTTTTTTTAATCTTGTTGATACAAATAAAGCGTTAAGGGATAGTATAATGAAGGAACTGTCTACAGAACTAGCAGACAGAGCAGTGTTTATCACAAATATGGCTCAAAAGTCAGTTCGTGAAAGACTGGCATTCTCTTTGATTTTTCTAGATGATGTTTATGATGGAGAAATGATTAATCTTTCTCGTGATGATTTGGCAAATTTTGTTGGAACGGCAACGGAAACATTAATTCGGCTATTGAAAGAGTTCAAAACTGATGCCTTGATTAAAACATATGCAAGAAAAATTAAGCTATTGGACAAGGTGACCATATTAAAAATTTCCAGTAGTCAATAACCTTTTCATTAATTATGATAGAAAGCGAGCAGCACAAAAAAATAATTCGTAAAAAAATAGGTTTCCTTTTTGAAGAGAAGCTCATCGAAGAAATATATAAAGTTGGTAAAATCAAGGATATTTCACTGGACGATATTATTATGCGGACAGGAGACGAAGTTTTCTATATCCCTTTTATTCTCTCCGGTGCACTTAAAATTTCAAGAGAAAAGAGTGATGGCGAAGAATTGCTTTTATATTACATAGAGTCGGGAGATACTTGTGCGATGACACTGCAATGTTGTGTCAGGAAAAGCAAGAGCGAAATCAAAGCCAAAGCAATGGAGGATTCAATATTACTTATGATTCCGATTAAATATATGGCTGATTGGATGGAACGGTTTGCATCTTGGAGACAATATATTCTAGAAAGTTATCATTCAAGGATTACAGAACTTATGGAAACGGTAGATGCTATTGCGTTTATGCGTTTGGATAAGCGATTAGATATGTACCTGAAAGATCAAGCTAAATTACTTGGATCTCTTGAAATTAATCACACACATATGCAAATAGCAGAAGACTTGCATTCTTCAAGGGTTGTAATTTCTCGATTGCTAAAGCAAATGGAAGCAAAAGGATTAATAGAATTGAAAAGAAATAGGGTTGTTTTAAAAACCTATTAATTTTCTTTTCAATAACTTTAACTATACCCTACCAGGATAAACTTTTAGTGCTTCTTTGATACATTTAACAGCTTTTTTTAAAGCATTTTGATTGAGAACGTAAGCTATTCGTGCTTCTTGCAGACCAAGTCCTTTTGTCGAATAAAACCCACTTGCCGGTGCCATCATAACAGTTGCTCCTTCATATTCAAACTCTTCTAGAAGCCATTGGCAAAATCGTTCAGCACTATCAACAGGAAATTTTGCAACACAATAAAAAGCTCCACTTGGCTTAGGGCAGAAAACTCCAGGTATATTGTTTAATCCTTCAACCATAATATTTCTTCTTTCAACGTACTCTGTAACTACGTTGTCAAAATAAGATTGCGGTGTTTTTAGTGCAGCTTCAGCTGCAATTTGATCAATTGTTGGTGGAGAAAGACGAGCTTGTCCAAATTTTAAAACTGCAGACATTACAGATTCATTCTTAGAAATAATTGCTCCTATACGAGCACCACACATAGAATACCGCTTAGATACAGAATCTATTAGAATCACATTTTGGTCGATTCCTTCAAGGTTCATCACCGAAAATGGTGTAGCGCCATCGTAACAAAATTCTCTATAAACTTCATCCGCAAACAAGAATAGATCATGTTTCTTAACAATATCTCGGAGTTGCTCTAGTTCTTCTTGAGAATAGAGATAACCAGTAGGGTTTCCAGGATTGCAGATTACAATAGCCTTTGTTTTAGATGTTATTTTCTTTTCAATTTCTTCAACTGGAGGTAAAGCAAAGCCATTTTCGATGGTTGCTGTAACGGGAACAACATTGATTCCAGCAGCAACAGCAAAGCCATTGTAATTTGCATAAAATGGTTCAGGGATAATTACTTCATCATCTGGATCACATGTAGCCATAAAGCCAAAGGTCAGAGCTTCTGAACCACCTGTTGTAATAATAATATCTTTTGAGTCAACATCAATCCCAACACTTTTATAGTATTTGGCTAAATTATCTCGGTACGACTGAAAACCTGCTGAATGTGAGTATTCAATTACTTTTCTGTCAATATTTTTAATCGCATTTAATGCAACTTCTGGAGTTTCAATATCAGGTTGTCCAATGTTTAAATGATAAACAGATTTACCATCTCTTTTTGCTTTCTCTGAGAATGGCACCAATTTACGAATCGGAGACTCGGGCATTTGAATAGCCTTGTTTGATATTGTTAGCATTGCTTTTTTTTCTAGCAAAAATAATCAGAAAGTATGATACAATAAACCATTCAAATAGATTTTGTTAATTTGGACTATGAAATTTGTTGTTTTTCTACTTTTATTATTAACCTCATGTGCTAATGAAGCTCCGATTTATAGTAATGATAAACTTGTAATTCGAGACGAAATCATTACAGATTCGATTGTTAAAGATTTGACCTTATTGGCACATACCGATTCGGTGTTTAGAGAATTGGACTTGGTTGATATTATCTCAATTAATTCTTCAATTCAGGTTGATTTAAAATATGCCAGTGAAGATAATTTTATGGGAGTAATTCTTTACGACACACTCAAACGAGTTTATTTAAATCGGACCGTTGCGCTTCGACTATCTAAATGTCAAGATTACCTTGATTCAATTCGTCCAGGTTATTCTTTACTGGTATATGATGGTGTTCGTCCATTGCTCGTTCAAAAAGAGATGTGGGAAGCATTGGATTCAATACCGACGAGTAGAAGGGGGAAGTTTGTT
>CAJQQA010000042.1 GCA_905480355.1 uncultured Flavobacteriales bacterium
CTTCGTTTTCACGATTTTCATCATCAACAACAATGATTACTTTTCCTTGCTTAATGTCCTCGAGTGCTTCCTCTATGCTGTTTAACTTAAATTTCATTGTTCTTCTAATCTTTTCTACAAAATTACTTGAATTACTCGAATAGGGGAGGCTTTAGCAAAATTAATTATTAATTAAGTCAATCATGATTGCTGTAGTTTTCTTCCATTGATAATTGTTCTGAACGAATTTCGCACCATTTTCACCTATTAAGTTACTAAAATCTTGGTCATTCCTTAGTTTCCCAATGCATTCAATTAGCTCCTTTTCATTTTCGCCAACCATAATCTCATATTGATTTTTAGCACCTATTGCATTGTTAGCAAGCGGGGTTGTAACACATGGAATGCCCAAAGCCATAGCTTCTAACAATTTATTTTGCATTCCGGTTCCAATTTGCATTGGGGCTATAAAAATAGCACCCTGCATATATGAAATTTTGATATCGTCTACCCATCCAGTAATTGTGATGTATTTATTGTTTTTTGCGAGTGATTGAACTGAGGAACTTGGGGAGGCGCCAGCAATGAGGATACTTGACGTCTTAAAGTAGGGTAGAATTTTCTCACTAATGTAATGAGCAGCTTCTATATTTGGTGGATAGCTCATATTGCCTACAAAGACAAAATCGAATTCTACTTCTACAGGAGGTGCATTAAAAAATGTGGTATCAATTCCATTTGGAACGCATACTATTTTTGATTTTTCAGGATGCTGAATTAAATTTTTGTCTTGTTCACTGATTATTATTTTATGCTCGAAATAATCGAATATTCCTTGTTCATATTTACGCAGTCTTTTTGCTTCGGTTTTAAAGAAACCCCGTTTAATAATCGATTGTTGCTCGATTCTCCGTTCTATTCCAACGGATAAAGTATCCATGTAATCAAGCATTTTTGGAATGTGATGAACGTTTTTAATGTATTCGGCTGTACGAATTAATTGAGCAAAGAGGTGTTTGTAGTTACTTGCTTTTATAAGCGAATTAACTTTTCTGTGCGCTCGCTTATTATAAAAATATCCAACTTGTATTGGTTTGCCATTGAGAATACTTAAGAACATGTTCCAGATTTTACTTAATATGTTGACTTTGCAGACAACTAATTCGGAACAAATTTCTTGGATAGCTTGAAGTTTTTTCTGACAAATCTCTTTGTGTGCTAACGCAACAACTGTGACATCAAATTCGTGTTGTAATTCTTTGATTTGATAATAGGCACGTAACTTATCTCCTTTATCCAGTGGAAAAGGGAATCTTGAAACAACAACTAATATTTTCTCTTTAGAATTGGTCAAGGAAATGAACTAATTTAGAACTGATATCATCAGTTTTATGATTATTAGTAATATAATGAATAGCTGCTTTACCTAATTCTTTTTGCCGATTTTTATTTTTAATTAATTCAGTAGTCATGGTAATTATTTCTTCATCCGTGTTCGCAACAAGCAAACAATTGTTCTCTAAATAATTAATTCCTTGAGCACCAATTGCCGTCGTGATTATTGGAATTCCTATTGACATCATCTCTAGTATCTTAATACGAACACCCGAACCTGAGATGATTGGAGAAACAAGAATGCCTTGGTCAATTGCGAATTGGTCAGGGTTTTCAATAAAACCATCAGCATAGATATTAGATGCTTCTTGGGATAAATAGTTTACAGGGAAATTAGAGCCTGCAATATGCAATTCAAGATTAGGATGTGTTTCTACAATTCTTGGGAATAGCTCTACTAAACGATTAACAGCTTCAATGTTTGGATTCCAATTCATTGTCCCAAGATGGAAGAGATTTGTATTCTCATATTGACTATGGGGTGCTTCCTTAACTAATATTGAGAAAGGAATTGTAATCATTGGAACTTTAATGTTAGCATTCTCTAATGCTTGCAGATCATCATTACTTATTGTGAGGATACCATCTACTAAATTAACGGTTTGAAACTCATATTTTCGAATGTTCTTTGCTAATTTATTGAGGTAAACACGTTTTAGAAACGATATTTCATTCTCTGCATAAGCATCCCAAAGATCACTTTCTATATTATGCATCCTTAAGATCACCTTACCATTAAAAGCATTTCGAATAGTCGCTAAATAAGAAGTTGAAAACAAGCTATCCAGAATTACAGTATCAAAATGAGATGAGTTTAGTGTCCTAGTAATCAAATCAACCATATCATGAGAATGGAAACGATTGACATTATAAGAACCTTTTTTAAACAAATTAACTAGGCCTTTCAAGGGAGTCACTTCTGTTAATACATCTACAGCTTCAGGAATAGTTTTCTTTTTTATCGCACTAGGATAGAGGTTAATATCAAAACTATGCTTTTCTGTGGATAGTGTCAAATGCTTTACTTCTATATTTTCGTTAAGCAATAATTGCAAGAAATTATCCATAGCAACACATCCACCATCAATTTTTGGGTAAACAGCTTTAGGTGTTATATAGAGTACTCTCACTAGTTACGTTTAATTAATTTAATTAGCCCCTTTATATTAAAAACAGGACGGTCATTTGCCGCTGCGCGCATTAATAATATCGCGAATGGAAGCAATGTTAGAGAGGGGAACCACATTCCTACAAAAGGAGAAACCGAATGCGCTCCGGCTAGGTTATCACCAATTGTAAGTAACACAAAATAAACCATGAATAGTAATGCAGCAATGACGACTGGTGCTCCAAAACCACCTTTGCGAATAATTGCACCAAGTGGAGCGCCAACAAAAAATAGTATGATAATGGCAAAAGTTAATGCAAACTTCCGATGAAACTCAATCATGAATCGAGTTTTATCTAATTTTAATGACTTAATGTAACTTGCTTGGGAAGTCAATTGGTTGTTTTTATTCCGCAATTTTGTTTGGGCATAATTAATTGCAATAATCTTTTTTGCTGCTGATAAGGAGCTATATGAGACAATAGTGTCTATTGCCAATTGTTGAGCAACGTTCATATCGGCCTTTATAGTGTTATATTTTGTTTTATCTTTTGAACTGTTTAGAATGAATGAATGTGACTGAAAATAGGGATGATTACCTTTTAAGCTTGTTAAGAAATTTTGTATAACCTCTTTTGTTTTAGAATCAATTGAATCTCTCGCATTCTTGATCTGAAAAACATTGAGCATGTCATATTTGTTCTGAAACATTTCCTCTTTAGACTTGTTTAAATCAAATCCTGCGAGATTAATTTTATAGGTTGATTGTTCGAAAGAAGAACGTCGAGAAGGGTAGTCGTTTCTTGGACTTGTAACTTTTCCATCATTATTGAATAGAGGGGCAGTTGGATTAAGCTCTTCAATTACATTCCCATCTACAAGATCAAAGAAAATTTCATTGCTCTTTTCTGATTTGTAAATTGTACCTCGTTTTGCACGAATTGTTTTAATGGATTTTGGGTCGGTATGATCGTGAATAATAATTTTTTCAAATTTATTTCCATCGCCAGATTCGATTTTTATTGCATAACCTTCAATTGCTTCGCTATATGCCCCCGGAGTTAGTATTGTACCGATTTTTATATTTTGAATATCAAAAATTAATGTATGCCATTTAAGTGTTGAAACTGGAATTACATAATTCGCGAAAAAGAAAGTAGCAGTTGCTATAATTAGAATTACCCCAGTCAATGGTCTTAATATTCTGTAGAGTGAAAGGCCACTAGATTTTAAAGCCGTTAATTCATTGTTTTCGGACATGTTACCCAAAGTCATAATAGACGAAAGAAGTATTGCCAATGGCAATGCTAAAGGAATTAAACTTGCAGAGATGTAGAAAAGTAATTCTAAAATTGTACTAGCAGCTAGACCTTTCCCCATTAAATCATCTATATACTTCCAGAAAAATTGGAGAATAAGCATGAACATGGAAATAGCGAACGTAACCAAAAATGGTCCGACAAAAGAACGAATGCTAAAAGAATAGAGTCGTTTCAATACTAAGTTTATTTGAATTTTTTCATTGTAGAAATAACGAGAAAAAAGTTCAATTATTTTGTGATTTACGCTCCAAGCGTTCGTTTAAGTTGATTTATTTGTGAATCCCACAATCGTTGAACTTCTTCGGTTTCATCAGGTTCCGCAAAGTCAGTAACAGTAAGAAGTACAGCTTTAGTCATTGGGTCTACTTCATATCGGATTTCAAAGTAAGTATCTAATCCTTCGTCTTCGTCTTCTATCCACTTAAATTTTACTTTAGAATTGAGTTTTTTAGTAATCAATCTTGCTTCTTCTTCGCTATCGTCCCAAATAAACGTGTAAATCTCATCTTTGATGTTAACATCATCGGCAAACCATTCACTTAATCCACTAGGTGTGCTTATCATGTTATCTAAAACTTTTGGAGATGTTTTAAATAAAAATTCTAGCTCAAATTTTTCTTTCTTTGGCATAAGTGATCTATAGTCAGTTAATAAATTTTCTTTTTCAGATTTTTTGCAATATACGTATTCTTTTCAAATGAATGTAGATTTATAGTCTGATACTTATTACTATAATAATGATATTATCAGAATTTTTTAAACACTGTTCAAGCGTTGCGGGAATAGTATTGAATATCGGATAAAGATAAAATAAAGCCTCAACAAACGTTGAAGCTTTATTGTGACCTCAAGAGGAAATTGTTCAAACTTATTTATGGACATTAAATTAATCTCTAAATGGGGGTTCATAGAATCCCATTCAATGTCGTTAAACCAATTCTCGATAAAGTTTTATGTGTCTAAAAAGATGCTTAAATCATACCCAGGTTCTAAAAACAGCCTTGAACACTTCCATGATGGATATGAATTGCAATCGCATGTTTCAGCTAATTCAAAAGCCTCTTTCCAATTTTCTTCTTCTAATAAATTATTGACTATAAATTTAAAAGCCTTTTTATAATAGGTTTAATCTTAATCTTTTTTACATATCCTAATGCTTTTTCATTACTACCATTACTAATTAAATAATTGACTACTAAATATTTAACTATTTATGTTTAACAAAAGTGAAAAAATATTAAACAAATCGAAATATTTAATTTACATTTGATTAAATTAATAAACAAATTAAATAAATATTATGAACAAATTAGTCCTTAGTTTAACATTGATCTTGAACGTATTTTTTTATCAAAATATTAACGCTCAAGGAACAATAGTAGATGTTGCCGTTGGCAACGAAGATTTTACAACTTTAGTAGCTGCGTTGAAAGCTGCTGACTTAGTTAGTGCATTGCAAGGGGAAGGTCCATTTACGGTTTTTGCTCCAACAAATGAAGCTTTTGCTAAAATTGACGCTAAAACTTTAAATTCACTATTGGAAGAAGAACAAAAAACGGCATTATCAAACATTTTAACATATCATGTAGTGGCTGGAAAGTTTACAGCAACTGATGTTGTTGCAGCTTTAAAGAAAGGTAAAGGTATGGTAGAGTTAAAAGCTTTGAATGGTCAAATATTAACTGTCATGCAAAAAGATGGTAAAATTTGGTTAAAAGATGTAAATGGAAATGTTAGTGAAATTATTGCTACAGATGTAATGGGTAGTAATGGAGTAATTCACGTAATTGACACGGTTGCTATGCCTAAGTAATTAGGAATTCATTACATAATAAAAAGGCCTTTCAGAAATGAAAGGCTTTTTTTTTACTAAATAATCAAATCGTAATATTTTATATTAAGAGTCCCTGTGTATCAGCCTTTAGACTTAAAACATCTTTTCCAACAACTTTCAGTGCTATACATCGTAAGGTATTCATTCATGATTTAACAATTCCTCTGTTTGCTGCTGATTAGTAATACTTTGTCTTTCAATGTTTGCATATTTATATTTTATTAATAATAATTAATGCAAAAATACATTGATATTATAGCTTATAAAACCGAACATTTGCGGTATTAAGAATTAGGTTTAGTTAAGATTGTTCTAAAAGTTAAATTTATTCTCGGACTTTTTACTTTTTTCGTTGGTGGCAAACGGTGAATCCAGTTTGTTTGTGTCTTTCCTTTCATAACCAATAAGCTACCTTTTTCCAAAAACACGGAAACTGTTTGTTTTGTTTCTTTGTGCTTGAATAAAAATTTACGTTCTGTTCCAAAACTTAACGAACCAATTGCTCCGTTTTTTTTTAAATCTTTTTCGTCATCACTATGCCAAGCCATTCCTTCGTCTCCATTATGATATAAATTAAGCAAACAAGAGTTGAATTTTTCTCCTGTTTTATTTTCAATTATTTCTTTGAGTTCTAAAAGTTCTTTAGTCCAAGGTAAGGCAGATTTTGTTGTTTTTGAATAAGTGTATTCAAATGACTTGTCGCCATACCAAGCTACTTTTCTTTTTGTGATTATTAGTTTCCCAAAAATTATGGCTTTGTCATTCTGCCATTGAATACTAGCTAACAATTTGTCGTAATAATATTGAGATTTTTCTGTATTAATTATGTAGCTATAATAGATTACTTCTCCATCATATGGTAATAGGTTCGATTTTGAGTCTGTGTTAAATAAGTCCAATTCTTCAGTTTTTATAGTCGATAAGTAAAGAATGTTCGCATGATTGTTCATTAAATTAAGGTTATATAACAGCAAAAATAGAATTCATTTATACTTCTATAAAATCCTAAATTTCATAATTTGCACTAACTTTTTTGTATAACTCACAACGTCTCGGGTATTGAACCTAGCGTGCTAAAAGCTGCTATGAACTATACCCATTGTTGAAGTTAGTTATTATTCTATTGTCACTAATTTAATACTGAAAAGTACAATCAATTTATGGTTCTGCTTTTTTTTTGGAAAACATTTTCACCATTACAATTGCGTGCGGAAATGTGACCGCTGCAATGAATGCAAAGAAGAGCGAATAGAACTGTTTTTCACTACTGAAAATCGCATATAAAATTACCATTCCAACCAACGAAATAGACCAATAGGGGAGTGCTGCTTTGCAATATTTATAAGCTGAGACTGTTTTGAAATCTCCATATATAAATTTAATTTGTTCTAATAATGAAGGAATACTATGCCAAAGGATGAAGTAAATAGCAAAGCCCCATATAAGCGACGAGGACGAAAAAATCATGCTTAAAACTACCAAGGTGAATAGTTCTTTAAGGATTGCCTCTATAGTTAGACATTTAGTAAGAAATTCTGTTATCAAAACAATTCCGATACTAATTCCTAAAACGATGAGAACGATTTGACTATATAAATGAGTAATCTCGTAACTAGTAATTTCAAACACGATCGATTTCACGTCTGAATCGTTAAAAGCAAACAATAAATACAATATAAACATTCCGTATGAAAAATAGAATATTGATTTACGAAAGGAGTTTAATTTAGAAAAACGATGTTCCCAATGTTGCTCTCCAAAATGGTAAGCACTAAATAACATAAAGAGAATCATTGCTAAGGCAGGCGCCCAATAAAAAATCAAAATAGCAAATGACACCACAAACAAGTAAGCTGTCAGTAGTGTGAATTTTGAATAGTGTTTAGTATTTATTAAAAGTTTGTTAACTATTAATAAATCATTCGACCCATGAACCATCCCAAAAGTAAAAATTAAAATAAATCCCAAGATAAGTTCAAAACTCTCTGGAACATTTGTGGTAATCCATAGTCCAATGAAGCTAGCAACGATTGAGAAATTGAAAACATTTTTCATAAAATAGTGTCAAATACTTGGTTTGACTCTACAAATTTACGAATTACGCAACAATTAGTTTAATTTTTAAATATTTGTTTAAACAAAAACTAACTTAATTAAAAAAAAAGTGACAAGCTTATTTTACATTTGGCACCAAAAATGTATCCAACCGATTTATTTGCTCCCAACCAATATTGTTGTTATAAACCTCCATACCAAATGTTATCCTCATCTTCCCAATATCCGACAGATGCAAATAGCATGCTTTTATGATTAACTAATTGTAAAACCTCTGAACACCTAAGAATTTATTATGATTGTTGCCATGATAGAAATGGGTTGAACCATTCTTATGAATAAATGTGCACACCTTTGTACACCCCACCAGGTGTATTTTGATAGTTAATGACATCCTCTTTTAGAGGATGTAACCGATGTAAATGAAACTGGATATAAATGAAAAACCCCATAAAACAATAGTTCTACAGGGTTTATTTATTGTGAGCCCGTCAGGATTCGAACCTGAGACCGCCTCCTTAGAAGGGAGGTGCTCTATCCAGCTGAGCTACGAGCCCAGAAAAGTTGAATAAAAAAGGGGATGATTTCTCATCCCCTGGTCGGGGTGGCAGGATTCGAACCTGCGACCTCCTCGTCCCAAACGAGGCGCGATGACCGGGCTACGCTACACCCCGAACTGTATTTCTACTGTTCTTTTTATTCAAAATTTCAAAAGTAAAATTCGATATTAATCTTGGTTTTACTCATACCAATGTTCTTTAATTCTGCTTAGAATCGGAGTGCAAAAATAGTGATTTAATTCTATTCTGCAATTAAAACAATTAAATTTTAATTTGCGGAGAGACAGGGATTCGAACCCTGGGTACCCTTTTGAGGTACGCTTATTTAGCAAACAAGTCCTTTCGGCCACTCAGGCACCTCTCCGGAAAACTCTGTACATAAAAGAACGGACGGCAAAATTAGTAAAAGCATGGACTTCACGCAACATTTTTGAAGAAAAAAATAGATTTTTTTTCTTAATTCAATAAGAATGAAATTAATTTACTTCCGTCTAATATAAATAAGAGAATCCAAATCAATTGAAGGGGTTGAAAAACAGGTTTATAAACGTTTGCTCCAATCATAAACGAATAGCTTAGTAGGATGCTAATGGGTGATTCGAAAAGTTGACCATATATGAATAAAGTTAGAAAAATTCCGTTGAGCAAAATGAATAATGTCTTTTTAGCGCGCAATGCCGAGTTAACACTAAAGATAATAAGGCATATATATGCGCCCAACTGAAATAAATCAGTAATCAAACTTTCTGAGAAAGTAATCATGGTTTCTGGGACTAAAATAAAACTCCAATAAATTTCACTTCCTAGAAATGTAAATATTCCGACTAATAGAAGTAAAAAGGCAGGTAATCCTTTGTCTTTATGCCAAAAGAAAAAACGAGCTGTTACTAGTAGAAGAAGAATAGGGTTAAGTGGAAAGGGAAAAATGAAAGCTCCTTGTTGTAAATATATTGAAGTCGCATATACAGTTAGGGTTAAAGCAATTAAAAATATAAGTTTATTCTCCTTTTGCATTATTTTTTCTTTAATGCTTCTTCAATATATTTGAATGTAGATAAAACTTCAGGTTTTCCATTAATTATGGCGATGTCATGTTCGAAATGCGCACTGGGTAATCCGTCCTCAGTAACAATAGTCCATTTATCATCTAATTGAACAACCTTTTCTGTTCCCATATTGATCATGGGCTCAATAGCTATAGTTAGTCCATTTTGAATTTTCTTGCCTCGGCCTCTTCTTCCATAATTTGGAACCTGTGGTTCTTCATGCATCGAAGTGCCTAATCCATGCCCTACTAGATCACGAACAACACCATATCCGTTTTTTTCGGCATGCTGTTGAATTGCAAATCCAATGTCACCAATTCTATTACCAGCTTTGGCTTCCGCGATGCCAAGATCTAAACATTCTCTAGTGATTCGTAGCAATTTTTTTATCTCAGGACTGACTTCTCCAACTTCGAATGTAAAAGCATGATCGCCATAATATCCTTTATAAATTGAACCACAATCTACAGAAATGATATCTCCTTCCTTTAGAGGTTCACCATTTGGAATTCCATGTACAACAGCATCATTAATTGAAATGCAAAGTGTATTAGGGAAATCATATAGCCCAAGAAAACCCGGTTCTGCATCTTGAGAGCGAATATAGTCTTCTGCAATTTTATCTAATTCAAGTGGTGTAATACCTGGCTTAACATGTTTTGCTATTAATCCCAATGTTCGACTAACAATTTGAGCAGCTTCACGCATTATCTCTATTTCTTCCGGAGTTTTATATATAATCATATCTCGGTTCAAAAAATTCATGGGTGTAAAGATAATCTTTATTTCTTTTGAGCATAAAAAAACCCTTTCTTCAGTTCGAATATTCTCGAGGAAGAAAGGGCAGTATTAATTAAAGTGTTTAGCTTATGCTAAAACTTCTTTTACCTTATCAGCTGCATCTTGTAATTGAACGACAGAAATTACATCCAATCCTGAATTATCAATTAATGTTTTTGCTTCAACAGCGTTAGTTCCTTGCAGACGAACAATTAATGGAACAGGGAATTCACCGAATTTTTTATAGGCATCAACAACACCTTGCGCAACACGATCACAACGAACGATTCCACCAAAAATATTAATTAATATTGCTTTTACGTTTTTATCTTTAAGAATAATATTAAATGCTTTTTCAACACGTTCAGCATCAGCTGTACCCCCTACATCTAAAAAGTTTGCAGGATTACCTCCAGATAATTTGATAATATCCATTGTTGCCATTGCTAGACCAGCACCATTGACCATACAACCAACATTACCGTCTAATTTAACAAAATTCAATCCGATTTCATCCGCCTCAACTTCTGTAGGATCTTCCTCAGACTTATCACGCATAGCGGCATAATTAGGATGTCTGTATAACGCACTTCCATCTAGAGTTACTTTTGCATCA
>CAJQQA010000043.1 GCA_905480355.1 uncultured Flavobacteriales bacterium
ATCTGTTTTAAGAAATCATCAAATCCGAATTGGTTTTTAGCAATCTTCTTTTGAAGTTTTCTTGCCTCTTCTTCATCGAATTGTTCCTGAGCTCGTTCAACCAAAGTAACAATATCACCTTTGCCAAGGATTCTATCTGCCATTCTAGCAGGATAAAAAACATCCAAGGCATCCATCTTCTCACCGGTACCAACAAATTTGATCGGTTTATTTACAATAGACTTTATTGTTAAGGCGGCACCACCACGTGTATCTCCGTCTAATTTCGTTAATACAACACCGTCGAAATTAATTTTCTCATCAAAAGCTTTTGCTGTATTCACAGCATCCTGCCCAGTCATTGCATCTACAACAAACAATGTTTCTGTAGGCTGAATTGCATTTTTAACATCTGAAATTTCAGACATCATTTTCTCATCTACAGCTAATCGGCCCGCTGTATCGACAATAACTACGTTAAATCCTTTACTCTTTGCATGTTGAACTGCTTCTTGTGCGATAACAACTGGATTTTTCTCTTCTCTATTTGAATATACCTCGATACCTAACTGCTCTCCGAGAACATGCAATTGATCAATTGCTGCAGGTCTATATACATCACATGCAACTAATAATGGGTTTTTACCCTTTTTAGTTTTTAAATAACTTCCTAATTTACCCGAGAAAGTTGTTTTTCCAGAACCTTGTAGTCCAGACATCAAAATAATTCCAGGATTCCCTGTTATATTAATTTCGACCTCGTTTCCTCCCATTAATTCAACCAACTCTTCGTGGCAAACCTTAATCATTAATTGTCCTGGGGAAATTGATGTCAATACATTTTGAACAATTGCTTTTTCTTTGACAGAATTAGTAAATTCTTTGGCCGTTTTAAAATTAACATCAGCATCTAACAATGCGCGTCTCACCTCTTTCAAGGTTTCGGCAACATTAATTTCAGAAATTTGTCCTTGCCCTTTTAAGACTTTAAACGCTCTTTCAAATTTTTCCGTTAAATTTTCAAACATTGGTATTGTGTATTATAAGAATGCGAAAGTAGTTAATAATGAACATTTCGACAAGCCTAATGTAAAAGAAGGAAAGTTAAATAGTTAAATGCAATTACCTTCTTTTACAAATTACTGAATAAATTAGATTATTTCAATTCTTAGATAACTTTAGGCAAAATAGGTTCTACTTTAGCAATTTTTATCCCAAAATAACCGAAAATAATAGTCATTACAGGACTGATTAAGTTAAAGAAACAGTACATCCAATACTCACCTGTTGCCACCGAAAGAACCGACGCTTGTGTTGCACCACATGTATTCCATGGGATTAATACAGATGTTACTGTTCCTGCATCTTCAAGAGTTCTGCTTAAATTCTGAGGAGCCAAACCACGCTCAGGATAAATTTCTTCAAACATTTTCCCAGGTACCACAATCGCTAAGTATTGATCCGAAGCTGTAGCATTAAAAAAGATACAAGTTCCGGCCGTTGTAGCAATCAAAGAACCTGTTGATTTTGCATATTGTACAACTGTATTTGTTATTTTTTGAAGTAGACCTGCTGCTTCCATAACTCCTCCAAAACACATAGCACATACAATCAACCATATTGTATTTAACATGCCTGCCATTCCGGATGTACCTAGTAATGAATTCACATCTGCATTGCCGGTTACAACTTCTGTACTCATTGACATGGAAGACATCACTGCCATGTAAGAAGCTGAGAAATAATCATCTCGTGCTCCTCCTATTTCCATTATTATTTCAGGCTGAAATATAATTGCAGCAATCGCTCCAAGTATGGTACCGATTAGTAATGCAGGTATTGCTTTCACTTTCTTAATGATTAAAAAAACTACAACAGCAGGCACTAAAAACAAGATTGGAGAAACAAAATATTTAGCATCAATTGCCTTCATCATTGCACCAACACCTTCACTTGATTCTTTTGTTTCAATTGTGAATCCCAGAATCAAAAATATAACTAAAGTGATTAAAATTGAAGGAATCGTCGTTAATGACATATAACGAATATGTGTTATCAAATCAGTTCCAGCCATTGCAGGCGCTAAGTTGGTCGTATCTGACAATGGAGACATTTTATCTCCAAAATAAGCACCTGATATAATCGCTCCTGCGACCATTCCTTGTCCTATACCTAAGGCTGTTCCTATCCCTATTAAAGCTACTCCTACTGTAGCTACAGTCGTCCATGAAGAACCTGTAGCAAGTGCAACAATAGCACTAACAATACATGCTGCAACTAGAAATATAGTTGGATTTAATATTTCCAAACCGTAATAAATCATCGTAGGGACGATACCAGACATCATCCAAGTTCCTGCCAAGGCACCTATCAGCAATAAGATTAATATTGCAGGTAATGCAGAAGTTATACTATCCACAATCCCTTTCTGTAATTGTTCCCACTTAAACCCTAGTCTAACACCAACGATCACTGCAACAACTGCAGAAAGAACTAGAGCAATTTGATTTGGACCACCTGTCGCATCTTCAAAAAGTTTCACATTCAAAACCAAAAGCGCCACAAGAACGAGAATTGGTACAAATGCTATAAAAAAAGATGGTTTTTTTATTGAAGAAGTCATTTTCTTAATGTTAATTTAATCGTTTTCGCAAACTTAATCATTTATTCTTTTTCGGCTTATAGAATAGTAATAGCATTACTGGAAGAATAGTAATATCTGCAATCAACGCTATAAATAATGTAATACATAATAACAATCCCAGATATACAGTACCTAAAAATGAAGAGAAAATTAAGAGAAAGAACCCAGCACACAATATTAATGTGGTTAATATCATTGCTTTACCAGTTGTTAAGTATGTTCTCTTCAATGCGTACATTTTTGTTCGGCCCTTCGTTAATTCATATTTGAACTTACCCAAAAAATGGATGGTATCATCCACTGCAATACCAAATGCAATAGTAAATACAATAGAGGTACTTGTCTTAAGGTCAATTCCAAGATACCCCATAATACCTGCAATAAATATTAAAGGAATTAAGTTTGTAATAATACTAATCACCAAGATTGAACTTGATTTGTATATAAGGCCAATGATCAATGCAACTATTAAAATAGAAATAATAAGTCCACGTATTAAGCTCGTTGTCATGTATTTCAAGTTCTTATCAATTAGATGTGCCGTTCCAGTAATTTGGTATTGAATTTTCCCATCAATAGTTTTACTTTTTAAAAATTCTATTAGCTTTTCATTTTTTTCAAAGACTATAGAATTTCCCAAATCAGGTATTGTTCCACTTATTCTCGTTTTTGTATCTGAAGTATCAATAATGTTCAAGATGAATTTACCCTTTTGAAGAATCTTTAATGCACGCTTTTGTTTTTTCAATTCACGTTTACTCTTTGCAAGTTGATAATATTCTCTTTTACCTGCATGAGACGACCTGTTCATAACCTTTAATATTTTGACCAAAGAATTCTTGATAGATACTTTATAATTAGATTCTAAGTATGCTTCTACAGAATCAATAGTTTGCAAGAATTCTTTGTCCCAAACTCGCATATTACTATCGTTAATAATCACCGCCAATTCAAATGGTCGAATACCACCGTAATGATCGTCTAAGTAATTAAAATCAACTTTTAAAGGCTCATCTTGACTTAAGTCATCCATTAAAAAATTATTACTTTTTAATTGCATTATCCCTCCAATACTGATCAGGACAACGATGATTGTAGTCCATATAATTTGCTTTCGTTTTCTTAAAACGATGCAAAAACCTCTAAACAAATATTTCTTCCAAAAGTGTTCTTTTTTTGATTTACGAACATATTTAGGTCCTGGGAAAATGTAGAATAGTATTGGAAGCGTCAAGAAAGTCAAAACAAAGGCAATCAAAACCCCAAACCCCATTACAACTCCAAAAGCCTGAATTGGCTGGACATTCACGAAATAAAGCGAAAAGAAACCAACCGATGTTGTTATTGAAGTAAGCAGCGTTGCAAGTCCAACTTCTTTAACTGCAACCATAATTGCGTTAAATACTTTTTCTTCTTCACGTAAGGCATCCAGATACCTTGAAACAAGGTGAATAACATCAGACATTGAGACAACAAACATTATCGTTGGCAAAGTAGACAAAATAATATTCATCGGTTCATTGAATAGCCCCATCCCTCCTATTGCCCATACCATTGAAGAAAAAATAATGACCTGCGGAATTAAGACGCCCCAAACAGAGCGAAAGGCAATTGCTAAAAAAAGAACGATTAAAAATGCACTCAAAACTATGAATAATACCATTTCAAATGTCATTTTTTCGATGTAGTATTGTTGTCCAACTGTTCTACCAGCAACGTGCGTTTCGTCAAAATCAAATTGATTAATTACATCATTAACACTATCAATTAAAGCATCGCTTTTCTTTTTTGAAATATACTCAGTATGACGAATAAAAAGACAAATCGATTTCGAATCTTTCGCCACAAAAGTATTTATGAGCTCTTCATTTTTGATAATCCGGACAGAATCCCGACCAGCATTGAAATTAAGAGAGTCAAAATAGGGCTTAGAGGACGATGCTCCACTCGCAAATACAAATATTTCTTCTTGATTTGTGATTGATCCAACAAAAGAAACATCTTCTAAATTCTCAATTTTATCAGTAAAATTTGAAACATCTTTTAAAAAAGTAGAATCAAAAACTCCATCTTTATTTTCAATGGCTATAAGTAAAAAGTCATTGTCTGAAGTGAATTCTTGGCGATATGCATAGAAAAAATCTGTTTCATCATCATTTTTAGGGAAGAATTTCTCAAAATTGTAATCAAATTTAAGGTTAGTAACTTCATAGCCCATAAAGGCTGTTATACCAATAATAAGGGTTAAACCAATCCAAATGAACTTTTTAAACCGAGATTCTCCAACCATTTATTTTTTTTCTTCGTTAAGTAATCGGCAAAGATAATTTTTGCCTTTAGATTATCAATAAAAAAATTAAATGGTTGAAGAATCTTTGAAATGATTATATTTGAAAAAAGAAGAAATATGAAAAAACTAGTACTTATATTGTCGTTATTCATTTCATTCATTGGTAACGCTCAATTAAACCAAACAAATGAGCCTGCAATAAATGAATCAACGAATATGTTTTTTTGCGATTCGTTTACGGTTGAATATGCTGGAATCACTGGACCAGCAGTAATATGGGACTATACCAATTTGGTTGGGCTAACAGGAGAAATGCGGATGATGACAATGCTTGATGCAACGTTAACTCCAGATGCTGCTAGTTTTCCAAGTTCAACTAAAGCACTCGAAATAGAAAGCTTTATTACTTCTTATTTCTCATCTTCAGCAACAGAAAGAGTTTCTCAGGGCTTCCAATTCACTGAGCCATCTTTTGGAAATGTCATTGCTAAATTTAATACTGATGCTGAAACAGTAATTACGTATCCTTTTGCATATGGAAATTCATTAATAGATGTTTTTAGTGGTGAGGTTATATCAGCCATTGGGACTAATCCTTTAACTGGCAAAGTTAATGCAACTATCGACGGCGAAGGCACATTGAATTTGCCCTTAGGAATTTCCCTTCCAAATGTTATCCGTTATCATATTGTCGACACTTCGTTTACTACAGTATTAGGTCTCGGTGATTTAGAAATTATTCGAAGACAATACGAATATTATGACCTTGCGAATGGTAATTTACCCGTTCTATTGTTCACCAAAATAATTATACAAAACCCTGGAGCCTCGGCTCCAATTTCTGAGCTTTCACTTGTTCTTTCTGAATACCCAACGAGCCTATTTGCAGAACTTGAAGAAAATCCAAGTATTAATTTCAGCGTATACCCAAACCCTGCAATCGATAACATTTCAATTGACGGAAAATTTAGTATTAATGCCACTGGAATAATTATTGATCAAAGCGGTCGAATTATCTCTAGTTTTGAATTAAACAATGAGAACACTATAGATATATCTTCTTTAGCAAGTGGTTTATACCAATTAACTATCATAGATAATGGTGCAAGAACATCTAAAACGATCGTAAAGAAATAATTTACTTTCAACACTATAACTATAGCCCGAAGAGTATAATCTTTTCGGGCTATTTTATTGAATCAACTTACTAAAAGTGAACATTCAATTTACAAAAGACCTTATTAACGTGAATACTGTTAATTAATAAATCAAATTCAATTTTTACCGAAAGAAATAGATACTACATTCGTAAATAATCTTGTTATAGAAATTAGAGCAATCCTTATGAAAAGAATTTACATCCTATTATTTCTTCTGGGTCCTTTTATCATTAAGGCTCAGTATTACGATGGTCTGACATCAGAGGAACGAGCTTATTTATACCATATCGTCAAAAAAAGCCCTATTTTAAATAATAATTTCGGCCGGTTTTTCGATTATAATGGACCTGAGGTTAAATTCCCTAACCAAACAATTAACTATGATTCTGTTGAATTATTGATTATAAAAACTCCCTCTTTATTAGTTATTCGAAAGAATGAAATAGCAAAATCTGCCAAAGGATTAATTGCAGAAGCTTCCAATAAAATGGCAATTTGGGAACTTAATAAAACCCTACTAGCCAAAAGAATTATGCCTAACAAGCTAGGTCGTTATGCAAGTAAATTTGAACGATATGAAAAGTTCTTATTAGAGAAACTACCCCCCTCTGTAATTACTATAAAAGATGGTAAAGCAGTACCAAGTAAAAAATTAAATAATTTAATGAACCCTAGCTTGACATTCGATGATAAAGTCATGTTCGTTGAGTCAATTCGTTTAAATTCTAAACTTGAAGAAGTTCAGGTTCTAAGTGCCTTCAATCATGCCATTAATCAATATGTATCGCAAAGAGCTTTTGAAATATTTCAAGCACTTGGAGGGGTTGCCATTAAATTCAATAATGTCCTAATAGCAGCAGGAGATGGCAGTAGCACAACTGGTATTCTTGAAGAAAGAGAAAAAGATGAACGTGGCCGATGGAATAAAGGTCTGCCAAAAGCTGTTGGACTATTCCCTTATGAGATAATCATTGAAAAAACAGAGGTAAAACGAAAAATGATAGATAACATTGAGCCAATGCGCTATACAATATCTGATTTCAAAACTGCAGGACACAACAAAAAAACTAATCTACACTTTGATGTTTGGGGCTATAATTCTAAGAAACAAACGACTGTTGTAATTGAAAAAAACGGATTGAGCTATCATCTTTTCGGGGCAAAGGACACCCGTTTTTTATCTCCAGATTCTTCATTCTCTGAAGGGACGACATTTCAAGCTATTATCAATGATTTAGAATTCAACAAAATTGATAAACTACATAAATTAGTTTTTGGTAAAAAAGGGTTTGATCATTGGATTGAATTCAATCAAAAAAAGAAAGATGGCACCGAGATGAAAATTGTAAAAAGGGAGAAAGACTATTCTGATATGGGATATTCTCCTATTCAGACCTCATCAAAACCATCACGACAAGTCAAAAAGTCAAAACGAAAGGCTATTAAAAATAACAAAGACAATTTCAACGGTGCTCCTACAACTAGTTCTCGACGTAAAGAACGAAAAAAACTACAAACCGAAATTGTTCATTTATACGGTTTGTTTGAAGCATACAAGAAAAAAATTGCAGAACTCGAACGGCAAAAGAAAGAGGCACTTGACCTAATTGCTGTATATCAAAGGAAATTAGATACATATAAACGTTTAATGGGGAGGAAATGGGCTAAATATGCAGAAAATGATGGTTTGTATTTATTTGAGGATTCTACCACTTTTGATATTCTCACCCAAGAATTTCAATTTAAAGCAAACGATTCTATTGAAGATTTTGAAGTGCGATTAATTGCTATTCCAGAGTCTTGTCTGTCTAAATCTGCTGATGAAGTAATGATCCATATTAATGCAATGGATGCAAAGCCAGACTATGATGCAAGAATCAATATCAAATTGGAAGATGTTTTTGAATCTGATCAGTGGTCTCTTAATTCTCCGCTATTCTCAAAAAAAGACAGTGTTTCACTACTTCTATTATTTGAAGCATTACTAGATAAGCAAATCGATTTAAATATTATTGCAAGAGGACAAGGAATTGGTAAATGGAATGGTTTTAAGACAATCAAAGATTACCGCCCAAAAGAATTATCGAATTATCCGAGCCATTCTCAAACTAGTAAATTTGATTCTACTTTTTTACGTTTGAGAAAGTCTGAAGTTGTGTTTACAATTAATCGATCAATTCAGCTGGAAATAAATTCATATACTGATCCTGTTCGTTCTAATCTTAAGCTGTTAGATGCTTCAATCAATTCAGCAATGTCGAAATATCGTTTATCTAAAAATGATATCTTAAGTGCTTACCGAACAGCTACGATTGCTCGTCAACTAAAACAAGAGATTAGCATCATAGCAGGAAACTATCTTACTCGACCTGAGGCTAAAATTGTAATCGACCGCTTTAACAAGGCATTAGAGAAGATTAAAATTAACGTCGGTGTAACATCTTTCAAACTAAGTGCGTTTTAGTTCATTCTTCAAAGAATTCATCCGAAAAATTCACCAAATAAACTTTATTTGTTGCTCTGGTCAGAGCTGTATAGAGCCATCTATAATAATCACTATTCAAAATATCTTCATTGATAAAACCTTGATCAATATAGACTTCGCTCCACTGCCCGCCTTGTGACTTATGACATGTTACAGCATATGCATATTTCACTTGTAAAGCATTAAAATACTTATCCTTTAAAATAGCATCATAGCGGTCTTTCTTCACGCGAATATTAGCATAATCTCGTTCTACAGAAAAAAATAGCTCTCTCATTCTTTCTCGTGACAAAGAAGGGCCTTCAACACTCAAAGACTCAGTATGCATAATTAACTCAATATCTCCAGCATCTGCATAGTCTACAAATTGTACTATCACATGCGCAAATTCGAAGCCATGAACCTCTTCAACCTTCTGTAGTCGTATAATTTTAATTAACTCTCCGTTGGCAATAAAACCAATCTTTGAATCATCTCCAAGCCAGAAGTAGTTGTTTTTTACAACCATCAAGAAATCGCCAGAACATAGCATCTCCTCAAACCACAAAATTCTACCCCGAATATGCTGATTGTACTTATTCGCCTGTTTATTAGATCGCGTGATTAATATCGTTTCTTCTTGTCCAAAATTACCATAACTTGTTTCGAGAAAATCCTGAAGTTCTAAACCATCAACACGCACTAAATCAGTATCAGGTTTTAAATGAAACTTCGGATAATCAACCCAATCTGTATTGCGCAATAAAGTAGCATTTCTAAGGATTTCGGAATCTCTCGACTGCCGTAATACTTCTTTCAATTGAAATGAAAATAAGTGCATTCTTGGATAGTTATTACGCATATATTCTTCATTCAATGCGGGAGAGAAATCGCTGCCCACTGGAGGGAGCTGGCCCGTATCTCCGAGCAGCACCAGCTTGCAATTCACTCCGCTAAAAACATATTCAAGTAAATCATCAAGTAAATTACGTGCACTTACTCCCCCATCTTTTGTTTTGGTATATTCTCCTATCATAGAAGCTTCATCAACGAAGAATATAGTGCTTTTGTATAAATTGGGCTGTAAGTCTAATCCGGATGTGATATCAACCTTCGATTTTCTACGATAAATCTGCTTGTGGATGGTTAAAGCGTTTTCATTTGATTTATTACTAAATACTTTTGCTGCTCGTCCTGTCGGCGCCAAAAGCTTGGTTTCTACTTTGTAATGCTTCAAAGCTCTAACATATGCTCCTAAAACGGATGTCTTACCCGTTCCTGCATAGCCACTAATGATAAAGAGAGGAAAATCACTCTTCGAACGTGCAAACTCTTCTAGTTTTTGAAACAAAATAGCCTGACTCTCAGATGGAGTCATATTGAACTTAGTTAAAACTGTTTTGAGAAAAGGCGTTTCTTGCATAAATAAAATCACTCTTTATAAGACAAAATTACCAAGAAATGATTGATTTTTGGTGATAATAACATTTCATTGAGTAAAAGGTTTAAAAAAACTATCGTATGACCGTTGCTGAAATCTAAAAAATTGTAGTTTTGTTAAAACTTAAATCAAAAAAAGAAATTATGACAAATGATTTATCAGTTATTTTAAAAAAATATAGCATACCTGCTTTGCTTTTTACACTTGGATTAGTAATGCTTATTATTGGTTTAACACAAGGCCAGAATAGTATGTTTATATTAGCTTCTGTTTTGATGTTTGGTGCAGGCGCGCTAAGTGTTATGTTTAGCTCTGGTAATTTAAAACCAAAATTGGTTATGATCTTTGGTATCGCAGCTGGTATAGCAGGAGTTCTTGCTTTAGTCTTGTCTTATGTTAGTGTTAATACTACTCAGAAATACCAAGAAGATTATCAATCCTGCAAATCTTTATCTATTCAAAATTTACAAGATATTCGCTATATTCAAAAGGCATACGCTGAAAAAACAGGTCAATATTTAAGAACTTGGGATGAATTTGTTGAATTTACGAAAAATGGAACCGTACCATTTTTAGAATCCGTAGGAAGTGTTCCTGCACGTAAAATTAAAACGGAAGAAAACAACTATTTATACACTGGGAATCCTCCAGTAGATAATGACATGACCGGAGATGAAGCTTATCGTTTATCTAAATGGGCAGAAAATCCATATGCGGCTGATTTCGCAAACTTTGTGCGTGATACAGTTCAACGTTCATTGATGTCTGTTAAATTTGGAACAAAATCTTATGCCTCGAATCGTGAAAAATCAGGATTCTATGTATTCTCAGCAGATTCATTACCATACATTCCATACACAAACGGTAAAACGATGTGGTCTCTAGAGACGAAAGATTCTGTAGCCATTGGAGATCAGTCGTTTCCAACAATACTGATTCAAGGAATGATTCCTTTTACGAAAATCGAAGGTAAGAGTAACGGAGAAGAAAAAATGTTTTTCGGTTCTATTTCTCTAAATGAGCTTAGCGGTTCTTGGGAAGATTAATCAATGAGTACAACTCATTTATCGATTGAAGTTGTTGGCGGAAGAATACAATTCTCTTCTTTCAAAAATCAGACACTCTTAAATCAATACGAGATTACAGTTGATGAAAACAACTACTCCCTATTAAGCGAAGAAATTGATCAACATATTTCATCAAATAATTTCATAACTAAGGAACACGATGAAGTGACTCTATCCGTTGCAACAAATAAATCATCTGTCTTACCCAGTAACGTTTTTAGAGAATCAAGTGCCAAAGAAATTTATCACTTATGCTTTGGTGATACAGAAAAAGAGATCGATTACAACCATATATCAGAACTTGGGATTGTAAATGTGTTCAATTATTCTTCATGGATTAAGAGATATTTTGTCATGAAATTCCCAAGAGTTATTTTTCAAAACGAAGCAACACTTGTTCTTCGTCAAGTGATGAGCGATAACTCTTTCTTCGTCAAATTAACAGTCATTGTTCACAAAGATTTCTTTCAATTAACGATTTCTAAGCACAATGAATTGGTGTACTATTCTTTCTTCGATTGTCAGAATCAAGAGGACATCATCTATCACATGCTTTTCACATTACAACAAAAAGAATTAGTTGATGAAAAGGGTACAATTGTTATTTCAAAAGCATTTGATGCTGACAAAGAACTTACGGACCAACTCATTAAAGATATTGCAAAAGTCAAAGACTTTAGTAAATTAAATATCCAGCCAGTGGAAGATTACATTTCAAAATCACACTTTCTGTGCGTATAATTAGAGGTATTTATAAAACACGATATTACAAGGTTCCGAAGAGCTTTCCTTCAAGACCGACAACAGATTTTGCAAAAGAAGGTTTGTTCAATATTCTTGAACATCAATACCTTGAGCAAAATATGGAAATTCTAGACCTTTGTGCAGGTACAGGAAACATCTCCATGGAGTTTTTATCACGAGAAACTGGTAATGTAATTGCTGTTGACAACAATTACAATGCTGTTAAGCACATTAAGCAAATGGCGCAAAAATTCGATTGTGCTAATAAATTAAACGTGCTCAAGAGCGATCTCTTGAAATACTTGAATAAAACCGAGAAAAAATTTGATTTAATATTTGCAGATCCTCCTTACAAATATGAATTCCATCAAAAAATTGCTGAAATTGTCTTTGATACAAATAAATTAAATGAAGGTGGTGTATTAATTATTGAGCATGGAAGAGAAACTTCATTAGAAACTATAACCCATTTCCAATTTATGCGTATGTATGGAAACGTACATTTTAGTTTTTTTTATAAAGAAAGTGAAGAATGAAAAAAATTGGCTTATTTCCTGGATCTTTTGACCCGTTTACAAAGGGTCATGAAGCGATTATTAATAAAAGTTTAACTGTTTTCGATGAGGTAATAATTGGCATTGGAGTTAACACCTCCAAAGAGTATCTTTTTTCACTGAAAAACAGAATTAAACATATCCAATCACTCTTCGATGGAAATTCAAATGTTTCTGTACAAGAATTTCAATCATTAACTGTTGATTTTTGCAAAGAATTATCAGCAACTCATATAATTCGAGGATTGAGAGATACAAAAGACTTTGAATATGAGAAATCTATTGCCCACATGAATTATTCACTTGAAGGTATAGACACATTGTTTTTTCTAACAAATCAAGAATTGACAGCAATCAGCTCGTCAATTGTACGAGAGATTTATAAGAATAATGGATCTATTGAACAATTTGTTTCAAAGTCAGAACTTCTTAAATAATCATATGAAAACTACTCTTGTTTTAGCCCTTATGCTCATTTTCATAGGGTGCAATTCATTAGACAATCAAAATAAAACAATACCCAATAAAGAAAAGCATAAAATTCAGCCAAGTTTTATTGTGAAATATAATGGTGCATTAAAAAACATGATGCACAATGGAGACTTATCCGCAAAAGCTGATTTGAGAAATCTTCAAGAAACAAAACACTTATATGCCATTGGTGCTATAGAAAGCTTAAAAGGAGAGATACAAATTTTTAATAGTCAATCATTCAATTCACATGAAGAACTTAATTCAATGATCATTAATGACAGTTTTGAACGGAAAGCTTGCTTACTTGTCTATGCATCTGTTCAGGAATGGCGTTCTATAGAAATTCCAGATACAATTACAAATCAAAAACAATTAGAGAAGTTTATTAAAGAATCTGCTCATGCAAATAACATTGACATAAATGAGCCTTTTCCTTTTTTATTAGATGGAATGGTAACTTCTTTTGACTGGCACGTTATCAACTGGAAAGATGGCGATACTGAACACTCTCATGAAAAACACGTTAATTCTGGATTACATGGTACAAAAGAAAATTTAGCCTTAGATATGCTGGGGTTCTACTCTAATTCACATCATGCGATCTTTACGCATCACACAACAAACCTCCATATCCATTTTAAAACAAAAGATGGTAAAATGGCAGGACACGTTGATGATTTGAATTTGGGAGAAAAAATGGTATTAAAATTGCCTAACTAGATTAAAACAACATTATGCAGAAATTAATTCTTCTTGTATTGCTTTTTTCCTTCCTTGATGTCTCTGCCCAAATAGAGGTTAAGGGTAATGCAAATGCCTATGTAGGAAAAACGATTCAAGCATTTAAGATTCTTGACTTCTTCAGTAATAAAGAAGAATTAATTGCCACAACAACAGTTAATGCTGATAGTACATTCTCTTTGTACTTTGAATCTTTACTTACTCAAAAAATCATAATTCGATCCAATAACAATGTTGGCTTTCTTCTGGTTCAACCTAATGCTAACTATTCAGTTAATTTCCCTGAAAAAGATAATTATATGGCTTTCAGACCTGATGGTAATCAAGTTGAAATTGGGTTTTACGACTTAGATAGTAATGACATCAATTATAAAGTACTTGGCTTTCAACGTTGGGTTGACCATTTCTTAGGAAATAATTACCATATAAAAAGCCTTAATCCAACAGACTTCGTCAATAGCTTGGATAGATTTAAAGAACGCGTCGAAAAAGCATACATAAACGACACGAGTACTTATTTCAAAACACACATTCTTTTTACTATGGCAGGATTAGATAATATAACACATGCTGCGGAACGAAATAGGAATGAAAAACATGATTTCTACCTAAAATATAATCCTGTTTCATATCGAAATGAGGCTTACATGACTTATATTAAAGGCTTCTATCAGCAGTTAATGCCTCGGCTTTCTAATACTTCTAATAATACAAATGAAGCGGTTTACAATGGTATTTTAAGAAGTAGCCCAACATTGATAATGAAAGCCCTTGGGTCAGAACACACTTTGATGAACTTGAGAATTCGTGAACTTGTTATGATCAACGCTTTAACAGAAAGTTATAATTCTGGCGAATACCCTCAGACTAATATTCGAACAATTTTGGACAGTTTATCAAATCGCTGTTTGTTTAAAGAAAATGCAATTATTGCAAAAAACATGAAGGAGCTAATTAGTCAATTAAATTCAGGAGTTGCCGCGCCTAATTTCGTACTAATGAGTGACAGTAAAAAGACGAAAACAAAGGTAGACTTCCTTTCGAAATATTTATACCTCTACTTTTTTGATCCGGAAAGCACAAAAACAGAAGAAGAATTAGTTTTGTTGATTGATTTATATAAAAAATACGCTAAAAACATCGAGTTTGTAGGCGTAGTTAAGGAAGAATCGGTAAGATCAGAAAAAGCACGTGCACTTATTTCTAACACACCCTGGAGTGTGTATAGTTTACCCGAATCCAATTCAATATGGAACAACTATAATGTTGTGGCTTTACCAAACTTCACGCTGATTGATATTGAGGGGTATATTGTCGCAAGTCCAGCTTTAGGTCCTTTACCTAACGGGTCTAACAGTACTATTGATAAAACATTTTTCTTTATCAATAAGGCGATGTCCGAAGAGAATTAGTGGCTTTCAAGATTCTTAACTAAAGAATATTCGACATTTAATTATTCTCATTTAATTAATTAATTTTACTATAAAATAAGTTTACATTATGCGATTCAACCTTTCTGAAATTACTGAATTAATCAGAGAACGAAGAACAATATACCCAGAGCAGTTCAACGATAGAAAAGTTCACCTAGAACAAATTGAATTAATGTTGAATAATGCTCAATGGGCTCCTACCCATGGGAATACACAACCTTGGAGATTTCAAGTTTTCACTGAAGATGCTCGAACAAGTTTGAGTGACTTCTTAAGTAAAACCTATGTTGAATTAACTCCGAAAAAAAAGCAAAAAGACAGTTCTCTTGCTAAACTATTGACTCGGCCACTCAAGTCTTCAGTGGTAATTGCTATTTGTATGGAACGACAAAAATCGGAAGCCATTCTAGAGATTGAAGAAATTGAAGCAGTGGCTTGTGCTGTTCAAAATTTACATTTAACTTGCACTGCATACGGTCTAGGAGGGTTTTGGTCGACACCGAAAATAATTTACTCTAAAGAAATGAATGACTTCCTTGAGCTTGGTGAAAATGACAAGTGTTTGGGGTTGTTCTATGTCGGATATCCTGCAATTGAATGGCCAAAAGCACATCGCAAACCAATCGAATATACAACAAAATGGAGAACCCAGTAGACCATACTATCGACTTAGGTTTGGTCAATTATGTTCAGCATCCTTCCAATCCTCAATATATCGTATATCGATTTGCAGATAAGAATCGCGCTGACTCATTCAAAACAGAATTGATTAATCAAAAAATTTGGTTTGAAGAGAACACTGAACCTAAGCGGAGCAAAGAATATACTCTTTTTGGAATTCATAAAGGTGACTTTAAAAAAACAGAATCAATTAATTATCGTGTTGAAGCCAAGCATAAAAAACCTTTTATTCCATTTAAAATTCTTCGCTATTCTCTAATGCTATTCTCAGCAATAGTTTTGACGCTTTCAATCATGGGGTACTGCAATAGACAGAAAATTCTTGACAGAGTAAATAATAACATCCATTTAATCAATGATGCAGAAGTATTGGAATAATATGCGTTTCTTAGCGTTATAGAAATCAATGAAGACTTTTTTACTCATCATATTCAGCTTACTTGCATTACAAATTGCAGCTCAAAAAAAGAAGGCGCGTGTTCCATCTTATTTTGGGTTAAGGGTTAGCCCAATTTTCCCAACCGAATTTATTGGCGCAAAATCATTATCGCTTTCTGAGGACAGTGACCAAGCGATTAGAATGAATACAACAATTACTCAAAAAATAGGTTACTCTTTTGGCTGCAATGTGCGCGCAGGGTTAACAAAATTTATTTCTTTGGAAACCGGAATTAATTTCAATCAAAGGTCATTTAATGTCACAATGGACCTTCCAGACTCATCTATTAGTGCATCCAATGACATAAGCTTTGTGTCTTACGATGTTCCGATAAACGCATTGTTCTACATTAAACTTGCTGAGAATTGGTTCATCAATGCTTCACTAGGTGTTGCTGTAACTTTCGCTCCCTCTGACATTG
>CAJQQA010000044.1 GCA_905480355.1 uncultured Flavobacteriales bacterium
ATAACTCCAGAAGCATTAACCTTGATCGGTAAGTAATTTCTAGCGCCTTGGTCTTCAGCGGCTCTTGCTCCAGCAACTCTTTTGGCAGTGTTCAAAGGTATCTTCCTAACCCCTTGTACAATGAGCACTGTGCCCATAACAACTACCATAAACATGAATATTTCTACTACGATTTTAATTAGGTTACCTGATTCAACAGCGAATCCAAATTCAGCCATGAAAGCTTCAGGTAATCTTGCTAAAATACCAACAGTAATTAATAATGAGATACCATTACCTACTCCTTTATCAGTAATTCTCTCTCCTAACCATACAGCAAACATCGCTCCTGCAACTAGCACAATAATAGATTGAGCCCACCAGAATGTGCCTGCATCAACAGGTAATGCTCCTTTGCTCTCAACATAGAGGCCTAAATAACTTGGTGCTTGTAATGCACAAATTACGATGGTTAATATTCGAGTGAAATTATTAATTCTCTTTCTTCCAGATTCTCCTTCATTTTGCATTTTTTGGACAGCAGGGACTGCCATTCCAAGTAATTGCATAATAATAGATGCACTAATGTAGGGCATAATTCCCAATGCCATTACTGACGCGTTCGAGAATCCCCCACCAGAGAATAATGAAAGTAATGTTTCTAACATATTCTGACCCCCATCTTGCTGTGCTTGTTCAAGTGCCGTATAATTCACACCCGGTAAAATCACAAAGGATCCAATACGGTAAACGAGAATAAGACTAAGAGTCAATAAGATTCTTTTTCTCAATTCTTCTACTTTCCAGATATTCTTTATACTACTAAAAAATCGTTTCATTTATTCAAAAATATTCGCAAAGATAATTAGATTTCTGAACAATTCCCACCTTGTCCTTCAATTGCTTCTTTAGCAGTTGCTGAAAACTTGTGAGCAGAAACGTTAATCTTGCTTTTCAATTCTCCTCTACCCAATATTTTAACCAATTCATTTCTAGATGCTAGTCCATTTTCTTGAAGGACTTCTGGTGTAATTTCTTTCACCTTTTTTCTTTCAATTAATGATTGAATAATATCCAAATTAATTGCTTTATACTCTACTCTATTGATATTCGTAAAACCAAATTTAGGAACTCTTCGTTGAAGTGGCATTTGCCCACCTTCAAAACCGATTTTTCTTGAGTAACCTGATCTTGATTTTGCTCCTTTATGTCCTCTCGTAGATGTTCCACCGCGTCCTGATCCTTGACCACGTGCGATTCTTTTTCTATTTTTAGTAGACCCTTTTGCTGGAGTTAAATTATGTAAATTCATTTGTCTAATTTTTTAAAGATTAATCAACAACTTCTATTAAGTGTTGAACTTTCTTAACCATTCCAAGGATTTGTGGAGTTGCTTCTTTTTCAATTACTTCATGCAACTTTCTTAATCCTAATGCCTTAATCGTAGCTTTCTGTCTAGCAGGACGATTAATAGCGCTTCTTACTTGCTTAATTTTAATTTTCGCCATAATGCTCTATTTAACCGTTAAATACTTTTTCAAGATCTACACCTCTTTGTCTAGCAACTTGAACAGCATCTCTCATTTGAGATAATGCATCAATTGTTGCTTTAACAACGTTATGAGGATTCGAAGAACCTTGTGATTTTGCTAAGACATTGTGAACACCAACACTCTCAAGAACAGCACGCATTGCACCACCGGCAATAACTCCTGTTCCTTCAGATGCTGGACGCAACAAAACTCTTGCACCACTGAATTTACCTTTTTGAATATGCGGTACAGTACCATGCAAAATTGGAACTCTAATTAAGTTCTTCTTTGCATCATCTATCCCTTTAGAAATTGCTTCTACAACTTCCTTTGCTTTTCCTAATCCGTGACCAACGATACCGTTTTCATCACCTACAACAACAATTGCAGAGAAACTAAATGTACGCCCACCTTTCGTAACTTTTGTTACTCGGTTCACGGCTACAAGCTTATCTTTAAGCTCGGTGTCTGCAGATTTCACTCTGTTAACTTCTTTTGCCATAATTATAATTTTAGTCCGCTTTCTCTTGCTGAGTCAGCTAGTGATTTAACTCTACCGTGGTATAAATAACCGTTTCTATCAAAGACAACAGTTTCTATTCCGGCTTTCTTTGCCAATTCTGCAACTTCTTTTCCAATAACTGCAGCTTGCTCTTTCTTTGTTCCTTTAGCAGCCTTATTGTTGTAAGACGACGCGGCAACTAATGTTTGACCGTTCGAATCATCAATAATTTGCGCGTAAATCTGTTTGTTACTTCTGAACACAGATAAACGAGGTTTCGCAGAAGTTCCAGAAATATTCTTTCTGATTCTTCTTTTGATTTTTGCTCTTCTATTTACTTTACTAAATGCCATAATTTTAATGATATCTAATTATTATTTCGCTGCTGTTTTACCAGCTTTTCTTCTGATTTCTTCTCCTAAGAATCTTACACCTTTTCCTTTGTATGGTTCTGGTTTACGGAGGGAACGAATTTTGGCAGCGACTTGTCCAACTAGTTGTTTGTCTATTGATTCTAATGTAATCAATGGAGCCTTCCCTTTAGCTGATTCTGTAGATACCTTAACTTCTTTCGCAATCTCGATTACAAATGGATGTGAATAGCCTAAAGACAATTCTAGCTTTTGACCACTAGCATTTGCTCTATATCCAACTCCAACAACCTCTAATTGCTTCTTATACCCTTCCGATACGCCAACAATCATATTAGCAGCTAATGCACGGTATAAACCATGTTTCGCTCTATGATCTGGTGCGTCTGATTCGCGGGTGAAAGTCAATATTCCGTCTTCTATCGATGACTTAATACAAGAATCTAATTCTTGAGTCAATTCACCTTTAGAACCCTTTACAGTAATTACATTACCTTCAACCTTCACTTCAACTCCACTCGGGATTTTTACTGGGGATTTACCTATCCTTGACATTTTACTTAACTTAAATTAATATATGTAGCAAAGAACTTCTCCACCAACATTTTCTCTTTTTGCTTGTTTTCCTGTGACAACACCTTTGTTTGTTGAAACAATCGCTAATCCTAGGCCATTTAATACACGTGGTATTTCTTGCGAACCATTGTATTTTCTAAGTCCCGGACGAGAAGCTCTTTCCAATTTAGTAATTGCTGGAACTTTCGTTGATGGATTGTACTTCAAAGCAATCTTAATGCTACCTTGCTTATTATCTTCTTCAAACTTGTAATCAGTAATGTACCCTTGATCAAACAAAATTTGTGTCATTGCACGTTTCACGTTTGAACCTGGGATGTCAACTGTTTTTAATTTAGCAGCACTTGCATTACGAATTCTCGTAAGATAATCTGCTATTGGGTCTGTATTCATCTTTAAATATTTCGGAAGTGGTTTTCAATATATTGAACCTACAACCAGTTTATAATTTTACCAACTTGCTTTTTTAATACCTGGTATCTTACCAGCTAGAGCCATTTCACGGAATGTTACCCTTGAAATTCCAAACTGGCGCATATATCCTCTTGGACGACCAGTTAAGCCACATCTATTGTGTACTCTAACCTTAGCAGAATTTGCAGGAAGTTTTTGTAATGCGAGCATCGCATCCCATTTTTTTTCTTGCATTTCTTCTGAAGTATCAGCAGATTTTAAAATTTTAGTCAACTCAGCACGTCTATCTGCATACTGTGCTGCCATTCTTTCTCTTTTACGCTCTCGCGCTTTCATCGATTCTTTTGCCATCTCTTTATTTTTTTATAAATGGGAAACCAAAATTATCAAGTAATGCTTTTCCTTCTTCATCACTATCAGCTGTGGTAACAAACGTAATGTCCATTCCCATAATTCGGCTTACTTTATCAATATCAATTTCAGGAAAGATAATATGCTCCTTAACACCCATATTAAAATTACCTCTTCCATCAAAACCTTTTGGGTTAATACCCTTAAAATCTCGTGTTCTTGGTAATGCAACTGCAATAAAACGATCAAGGAAGTCGTACATTTTGTTACCTCTTAAAGTAACTTTAGTACCAATTGGCATTCCTTTTCTCAATTTGAAATTAGAAATATCCTTCTTTGAAACTGTTGCAATAGCTCTTTGTCCTGCAATTATTGTTAGATCTTCAATCGCATTGTCGATCAATTTCTTATCTGCTACAGCATCACCGATACCTTGACTGATAACAATTTTTTGAAGTTTCGGAACTTTCATCATGCTCTTGTATCCGAACTTTTCAGTCAGTACTGGAATAATTTCCGCACTGTACTTTTCCCTAAGTCTTGGTGTATAACTCATTATTTAATTTCCTCTCCGGATTTTTTTGAATAACGTACTAACTTACCTTCCTTATTTTCCTTTCGACCAAGACGTGATGCTTGACCGTTATGAACTATCATAAGGTTTGAAATATGGATACCTGCTTCAGTTTCCACAATTCCCCCTTGAGGATCAGCAGCGCTAGGTTTAGTGTGTTTCTTTATTAAGTTAACACCTTCCACAATCGCACGTGATTTTATTTTGTCAATAGAAAGAATCTTTCCTTCCTGACCATTAGATTCTCCAGCTAAAACTTTAACTGAATCTCCGACTTTAATGTGTAATTTCTGTTGTTTCATAACTTCCATCATTTAAAGTACCTCAGGAGCAAGTGAAACAACTTTCATAAAGTTGGCATCACGAAGCTCTCGGGCTACGGGTCCGAAAATACGCGTACCTCTCATTTCTCCTGTTTGATTCAAAATAACGCAAGCGTTATCATCAAATCTAATATAGGATCCATCAGGGCGACGAACTTCCTTCTTGGTTCTTACTATTACTGCCGTGGCAACTGTTCCTTTCTTGACAGCTCCAGAGGGCATTGCACTCTTTACTGTAACGACGATTTTGTCTCCTACAGAAGCATATCTACGTTTTGTTCCGCCTAATACGCGAATACATAGAACTTCCTTGGCTCCAGAGTTATCGGCTACTTTGAGTCTTGATTCCTGTTGTATCATTACTAAAAATTATTTAGCTCGTTCTATGATTTCTACTAACCTCCAATTTTTCGATTTCGAAAGAGGTCTTGTCTCCATGATCTTAACTGTATCGCCTTCGTTACAGTCATTTTTCTCATCGTGTGCGACAAACTTAGTAGTTTTCTTCACGAACTTACCATATTTAGGGTGTTTTACTTTTCTCTCTACTGAGATAACGATAGATTTCTCCATCTTATCGCTAGTAACAATCCCGATACGTTCTTTTCTTAAAT
>CAJQQA010000045.1 GCA_905480355.1 uncultured Flavobacteriales bacterium
ATCTAAAAAACGAATTTCAGAGGACAACGTTTGATACGAATATATCATCAGAAATTTACCGGACTTCGTTTTGTTAACAGAGCAAGAGAAAGTCTCATCTTTTTCCTCATAAACCAAGACATCTTCATATTGGTCAGTACCTATGGTGTGTCTAAAAATTTGATTCGAACGTAACGTAACAGGATCTTTTTTTGTGTAAAAAACGGTTTTATTATCATTCGCCCATGTGATCCCTCCTGTTGTACTTTCAATTTTATCATTTAAAATCTTTCCATTTTCAAGGCTTTTAATGTATACAGTGTATTCTCTTCTAGAAACTAAATCAGTTGAGTATGCGAGTAACTTGTTATCAGGACTAACCTTCATGCCACCTATAGCAAAATAAGATTCTCCTTCTGCCATTTCTGGGCCATTTAACATGATCTCCTCTGTTTCTTTCTCAGAACCTTTTTTACGACAATAATAAGCGTAATCTTGTCCTTTCTCAAATCGATTATAATACAAGTAACCGTTTTCAAAAACTGGAACGGATTCATCATCTTGTTTGATACGTTTTGTAATCTCATCAAAAAGGTTTTCTTGAAATTGTTCCGTATGTTTCATCTGCTTCTCCAGATAATCATTTTCAGATTCTAAGTAATCAAGTACTTTTTGAGTTTGTTCATCAGGAGTCTCAGCATTCTTCTGCTCATCTGAAAGACGCATCCAGAAATAATTATCGATGCGTGTATCACCATGTGTCGTTATTTTTTCTTCTATTTTTTCTGCAATTGGAGATGGAATCATTTCTTTATTTTCTTTTGTTGAACAACTTGCTAATACAAGAAGTGAAATTGCGGTCGATAGTTTAAATGTCATGGTTTCGATTTGAGAAAACTAAAATAATTAAATTTTCAGGTATGTGAATGATTTCATGTTAATTTTAACAGAAAAATGGTTTCTTATTCACGACTTTCTTAATTTTATACAATGGAATTTATATCAAAAAATCTTGATGACTACGTTTGTGCGCATACGGAGAAAGAGCCAATTATTCTCCTTGACTTGAATCGTGAAACACACATTAATGTGCTTAGACCAAGAATGTTAAGCGGACATTTTCAGGGGAGAGTGTTGAGTATGCTATCGCATATGATACAACCACAAAATGTACTTGAAATCGGCACATATACTGGCTATTCAGCACTTTGTTTTGCAGAAGGCTTAGCCGATAATGGTCGGATAACTACAATTGATAAGAATGAAGAATTAGAAGACTTGGTGAATCGGTACATTGAGAAAGCTGGACTTCAAAAGCAAATAAGATGTATTATTGGCGATGCAATAGAAATAATTCCTCAGCTCAAAGAGGAGTTTGATCTTGTTTTTATCGATGCCGACAAATCAAATTATGTCAATTACTACAATTTAACTATTGATAAAGTAAAAAAAGGCGGTTATATTATTGTTGACAATGTTTTGTGGTCAGGAAAGGTTTTAGAGAAGTTAGAGAAAGACGACAGAGACACACCAGTGCTGATAGAATTGAATGCATTAATTCATCAAGATGATCGTGTCCAAGAGGTTTTGCTCCCTATTCGGGACGGATTAATGATTGTAAGAAAAAAATAAATGCTGGAAATCATTTATAAAGATGAATTCATTGTTGCAATTAACAAACCACACGGTTTACTTGTTCATCGTTCGAGAATAGCTAATGATGCTGTTGAGTTTGCAATACAATTATTAAGAGATCAATTGGAAATAAAAGTGTTTCCTGTTCATCGTTTGGATCGGAAAACAAGTGGTGTTTTACTTTTTGCCTTGTCGCAAGAAGTAAACGCTATTTTGCAACAACAATTCATGAATCATTTGTGCGGTAAAGTTTATGAGTCTATTGTAAGAGGACATACAGCGCTTTCTGGTACTATTGACTATGCGTTGACAAACGATAAAGGGAAAGAGCAAGCTGCAGTTACACATTTTGAAACATTAAATCAAAGCGAATTAGATTTCCCTTCTTTTAATTACGAAACCTCACGTTATTCATTTTTGAAATTACGACCAGAGACTGGGAGATTTCATCAGCTAAGAAAACATTTAGCGCACATTAGAAATCCGATTATTGGAGATCGTCCTCATGGATGCAACAAACAAAACAAACTCTTTTTGGAGCGCTTTAAGATGAACAGCATGATGCTTCATGCAAGTGAATTAACTTTTTCACACCCGATTACGCTAGAACAAATTGTGCTTACAGCAAATCGTTCTAGTGAATTTGATAGAATGCTGGCTGAATTATCGTTAAATGTGCCTTGATTTCTATTCATCTTTACTCGACAATTACTAAATTCACGAAAAAAAGATTTTATGATTGATTATAGAAGCGATACAGTTACAAAACCTAGTGACGGAATGAAGGAGGCTATGTTTTCTGCTCCTGTTGGTGATGATGTTTTTGTTGAAGATCCAACAGTCAATAAATTGGAAGATTTTACAGCTGAAATGTTTGGTAAGGAAGCATCCATTTACTGTTCTTCAGGTACTCAAACAAATCAAATTGCAATTAATATTCATGCGAATGCTGGAGGAGAAATAATTACGCATGAAGAGAGTCATGTCTATAAATACGAGGGAGGAGGCATCGCAAGAAATACTGGCGCATCTGTTCGTTTACTTAGAGGAGATCGTGGCCGATTGTCTTTACAAGGAGTAGAGCAGTGGATTAATCCAGACGATGTTCATTTTCCAGTAACTCAACTCGTTAGTTTGGAAGACACATCAAATAGAGGTGGTGGAGCAATTTATGATTTTAATGAGATAAAAAAAATCAGTCATTTCTGCAGAGCGAACAACATGCCTATTCATCTTGATGGAGCACGTTTAATGAATGCGATGATTGAAAATAAAATTGACTTGAAGGAGTATGCATCTCAGTTTGATTCCATTTCTCTATGCTTGTCAAAAGGACTTGGTGCACCTGTTGGGTCTTTATTGATTGGTAATGAGGGGTTTATTAAGCAAGCGAGGAGAGTTCGGAAAGTTTTTGGAGGAGGAATGAGACAAGCTGGTATTATTGCAGCTGGAGGGCTCTACGCGTTAGAAAATAATATCAATCGACTCTCTGAAGATCACAAGCATGCAAAAGCATTGGAAAAAGCAATGCAAAACCTTTCATGGGTGGAAAGTTTACTTGGTGTTGAAACGAATATTGTTGTTGTGAATTTGAAAAATGCTAAGAATCGTGATTTAATCATCAATAAGCTTAGTGAATTAGGAATTAAAATTATGGCTTTTGGTCCTTCAATGATTCGATTTGTTACACATTTAGATATAAGTTCGGCAGATATTGATCAAACAATAATTGCCCTCAATAAATTGGAAGTTTGATTCGTTTAAGCTTCATATTTTTAATCTTCTTCGTGTCTTGCGAATCTCCTCCTGAAGAGGTGTTGGATTTAAACGATATAGTTTCAACATCTAAACACTACAAAGAAGGACTAGAAACTGAACCACAGGTCGAAGAGATAGATTCAACTCATTTAATTATTGATCACTTTAGCAAGAATGGAATAACTGTTTCTAGCTTATCAATGGAAGAATGGCAGCTTTTTCCAGACCATTTTGGTACAGAGAGAATGGTGAAATACAAGATGGTTTTTGATTCCAATAATATAAACTACTGCAGTTGGACGTATAAAGATTCTTCGAAAACCACCAACGCTTTCTTTAATTGGATAGATAATTTTGGAGAAGATAAAAAGTCTTTTTTTATTGGAGAAACTGCTCGCTTTCAAAGAGATCCATTTATGCTTTTAGTAAGTGATACGACGATGATTTTTATCGAGGGGAAAAAAAATTTTCTCAATTCTGTTTGGGAAACTTACACTGAAAATATTGGTTATGAGAAAAACTGGAACTACTTCTTGACGCAACGAAGAAACTCAAAAGTCACTTGGTTTGTATTTGATAATGATAAGAAAGTGACCTTTCGTTCTAATTGATCAAAGGAATGTTTTCAGCATCAATCAAAAGTGCGTTATAGTATCTTTTATCATTAGATACATCTGAAGTTACCCAATCAGGGAGGTCAAAGTGCTCATCTTCATCTTCAACTTCCAATTCTGCAAGAATTAAACCTGTTAAGTGTCCTTCAAAGACATCGACTTCCCAAGTTCTCCCACGAAAAATAATTTCATAACGCAATTTACGAATACGTTTATCTGTAAGCTCAGTGAGCATTTTTTCTGCATCGCTAACAGGGATTTCATATTCATATTCATTTCTTGAAATACCAACGGTTTTACCTTTTATCGTTAAAAAGCCCTTATCTCCTTTAATTCTAATACGTACCGTTTTCTCCTCTGATTTTGATATATATCCCTGAACTATAAGCTGTGGTGTTGACTTTTCAATCAATTCCCATTTGTTATGGTCAACTAAAAATTTATGCTCGATTTCTTTCATTAATACATTGTGCCAATAAATCCATACTTGTTTTTTATTTTCTTCAAAGGAAGATATAAGAGAATGTCATGTTCATTATCTTGAACATGAAAAATATACTGATCAGTATTGTCGTTATTATGTGAGACGCTGTATTTTAATAATTTAGAAGTGTGTATCTGCTGTTTTTCACAAATAACCTCTACTTGTGAGAATGAATTATTTCCCAGCAGTAAAGTCGAAAGAAGAATCAATGGATCATTTCGCATGACGACAATATATGAAAATCATTCGATTACGTTTAGAATTGAATTATATTTGCCCGAATTGCATTGATAGCTATTAAACTCGTTTCAATTAGAAGAAATGAAAATCGTTGAAAGAAAAAATATTGACACGGTAAAATGGGATTCTTTGGTCGAAAAGACGAAAGGAGCAGGCTTTTATTCGTATTCATGGTACATGGATGCAGTTGCCGAGAATTGGTGTGTTTTAGTTAATCATGACTATTCTGAAGGGATTGCATTGCCATATACAACTCGTCTTGGAGTTGATAAACTTTATGCTCCAATATTCGTGTCCTATGTTGAATTTCTTGGCAGTCAATTGAACGTAAAGAGCTATGAGGAGATCATAAAAATTCGTTTCAAGAATATTTACTTGTCAACCAAGCAGAAACTTTTCACGAATAATTCTGAAGAATATGTCACTCAAAAAATTGAAGCTAAATCACAAAGAGTGCTAAGTTCTCAAGCCAAGAGAATGTTGAAAAAGGCTGAGAAGAACAATTATGAAACTATAAAAGGTGATCAATTCAACGCTATATTGGAAACTGTTCGCGAAGAATTAACTGACAAGTATGTTGGTATAACAAAGCAAAGCCTTAACACTTTAGAGATTTTAATGAAGGCAGCAAAAAGTCAAGGTGTTTTGTCGTGCTATGAATTAAAACAAGGTGGAGGAATTGTTTGTTTGGAAAATGAGTCTCAAATTTTCTATTTAAAAGGTACGGTTACTGAGGAGGTAAAAAAAAATGGAGGGATGTACCTGGCACTTAATTCTGCGATAGAAACTGCAGATTCTAATAACAAAGTATTCGATTTTGGTGGATCAAGAATCTCAGGAGTCAAAAAATTTAACAGCAATCTTGGGGGAGAAGATATAAGTTATTATTTCTTAGAAGAAAATAAAGCGCCTTTGTGGCATAAAGTGATTTCAAAAATCTATTTCCTTTTGAAAAAGTGATCTGCTTTATAGCTAGATAATTAGTATCTTTGCTAATATGCACTTGCTGAAAACAAACACACCACGTTGGGTCATTATTCTTCTCGATTTATTGATGTCATTAGCGGCATTGTTTTTTGCTTATTTAATTCGTTTTGATTTAAAAACAGATCTAGAAGTAATCCAAACTGAGTGGGACATTCTCTCAAAATCACTTTGGTTATTTGTATTAGTAAAATTCGTAGTTTTTTATTCTTTTAAAATCCATAAAGGCGTTGTACGTCATACATCTACAGAAGATTTAAAACGAATAATGTTTGCCACGTTTTTAAGTTCTTTAGCATTTGCAATTTTAGGCTATATCCGCTATGTTTTTTTTGACGAGTACTTCTTGTTTCCCAATTCTGTGTTGCTGGTTGAATTCTTAGCCTCCTCGGTACTGATTGTTGGTTCTCGTTTTCTCGTTAAATTGATTTACCATGAAACAACAAAATCAAGAGAGATCAAAGACAGAGTGCTCATCTATGGGGCTGGGATTTCAGGCTTAATTACGAAACGAACCATAGAAAAAGATGGTCGAAGTGATCAAGCGATTATTGGATTTATTGATGACGATAAAAAATTAAGTGGTAATCGTTTGGAAGGGAAAACAATTTATCATTCATCAAAACTTGAAAAACTTATCCGAGAAGAGGGTGTAACCAAGTTGATTATAGCGATACAACATCCTGATAAAAACAATCAAAATATTATTGCGGATTTTTGTATTGAGAACAATATTACGGTGCAAAAAGTTCCAAGTACAAAAAGCTGGATAAATGGTGAATTCTCATTGAAGCAAATCTCGAAAATTGATATCAATCAATTATTAGGTAGAAAGCCAATTTTTTTAGATGAAAAACGTATTGGTAGTGAATTGAAAGGCAAAATCATTTTAGTGACTGGCGCTGCAGGTTCAATAGGAAGTGGCATGGTTCGCCAAATTTCAAAATACTATCCAGCGAAATTAATTTTACTGGACCAAGCAGAATCACCATCTTATGATTTGCAAAATGAACTCTTATCAGAAAACAACAATTTAGACTTTGAAGTTGTGATTGGTGACATACGAAACTATGAGCGCATGAAGAATGTGTTTCAAACGTATGCTCCAAATTACGTCTTTCATGCGGCAGCATATAAGCACGTTCCATTGATGGAGAATAATCCTTCAGAAGCTCTCTTAACGAATATTCAAGGAACTAAAAATTTGGTTGATTTATCTCTAAGCATGGACGTTCTTAAGTTCGTTATGATTTCAACAGATAAAGCTGTGAATCCTACTAATGTAATGGGAGCCTCAAAAAGAATTGCTGAAATTTATGCACAGAATGCGAATTCAATTGGTTCAACGAAATTTGTAACTACTCGTTTTGGTAATGTTTTAGGTTCTAATGGATCTGTGATTCCTTTATTTCAGCGACAAATTGACCAGGGTGGACCAATAACGGTAACTGATGAACGTGTAACACGATTTTTCATGACTATTCCTGAAGCATGTCAATTAGTACTTGAAGCAGGAACTATGGGAGATGGAGGTGAAATTTTCGTTTTTGATATGGGGGAATCGGTTAAAATAATAGACCTTGCTAAGAAAATGATTAGACTAAGTGGTTTAGAATTAGGGAAGGACATTCAGATTAAAATAACTGGATTAAGACCTGGGGAGAAACTCTACGAAGAATTATTAGCAAAGGAAGAGAATACTCTTGCAACTCATCACCCGCAGATTCTGAAAGCAAAAATTAGAGAAGAAAATGATTCGAGAATTAATGATATTTCTGATTTAGTAGCAATGTTTGGAGATCAGAATAATATTAATATTGTAACTAAAATGAAGTCAATTGTACCTGAGTTTATAAGCAATAACTCAACATTTGAAAAACTAGATAAGAAATGATTTTACCTTTTAAAGTACAGATTAGGTTTGCAGATGTCGATGTTATGGGACATGTGAATAATGCTATTTATCTTAATTTCTTTGAGAACACTCGAATGCATTATTTTAAGCAGATGCTGAATAGAAATTGGAATTGGAACGAAGATGGAATTATTCTTCTTCGAAATGAAGTCGATTATTTGCGTCCTGTTTTGATGGCTGATGAACCTGAAATAACAATGAATGTTGAGAAAATTGGGAATAAAAGTTTCGTTTTGAGCTATGAATTGAAGGTGAACCAAGAGCTTTATTGCAAGGGGCAGTCAATTTTGGTTGGGTACAATAATAATATTCAAGCTTCGATTTTAATTCCGGAAGAAATGAGAAAAGCTTTAGAGAAATTAAGTTCGGAACAATAGTTGCTAATTATAAAGAAAACGGAATTATGAGAATATTGGTATTATTTTTTGTGGCGCAACTCATGGGTCTTTATTCTTTTGCTCAAATTCCTGAAATTGGAAAGAAGGATTCCTGTTATTTTGTTTACAATAATAGTGGAGAACGCACCAATTCTCGCAGATATGCTGAATGGCAGTGTGGTAAAATTCTAGGGATTGTTGATTGTGGAGATCGATTAGAATACGATGAAGATGCTGATATCGTTTACTTGAACAATAAGGATATGGTAAATTCTACAGGAGCGGATAAACCATTTTCGGGTACTTGCGAAAGTTGTCATATGAATGGTGTTCTCGCTAGAAAGATAACCTTTGTCAACGGAAGAGAAAATGGATTGGACACCACTTACTATGAGTCAGGGTGTCCACAAGTGGTAAGAAGTCATATTAATGGGAAAGAAAATGGTCAATGGTTGTTCATGTACGATAGCACTCAATATTTAGCTTGGGAAATGAATTATTACATGGGAGAAAAGCATGGAAAACACATTTACATGAAGAAGAATGGAGATACGACCAAATGGGAAAATTATAAGAATGGTCTACTTGACGGCATCAAACGAACTTATTAC
>CAJQQA010000046.1 GCA_905480355.1 uncultured Flavobacteriales bacterium
CAGCAGCAGCCCTTATTGCGCCAGTGAAACCAGCAGGGTCTTTTATGTTTGCTTCTGTAACCCTTGGATCTCCCAAAACCCCTGTTATTGCATTCGCTTGTTTAACCGCGTCTTCTCTGGCATTAGCTTCAATTTCATCCGCATTAAATTTACCTTCAAATTCTTCGCCAAGCTGGTTTTTTATGTCTTCTTTTATTCCTATAACTGGGAAATTGAAACCTATTTTCTTAAATCCTTCTGTAGCACTTTTAGTAGAGTCTAAAACAAAACCAGATTTGCCTTGAGGAACTAGTATTGATGGGTTTGGAATTTTAAAATCATCTCTTAGACTTACTGTCTCTTTATTTTGCGTGTTTTTCCACTTGGTAAACTTTTGTCTAAGTAATGGACCAGCGCCATCTACAAGCTCATTATAAGTATTTTTAACAGAAGGAGTTAAAAAAGGATAATTTCCAGCTGTGTTTTTTTCTGTGAATAATTGTGTAGGGGGTCTATTCTTAACATAACCGTAAGACACATACCTTTCACCTTTAAATTTCGGTACTGCATCTACAAAATTAGGAATAAATCCTTTTGCATAACTAGGTATTACAGCAGAATCACCGTTTCTACCAAAGTTTGGTATTTCGGTTTCTTGGTCGTTCATTATAAAACTTCTTCCGCCGATTGTTCCCTTACCTTTTTTTGCTCTTACAGATCTACTCGCTCCTAGAGAAATTGCCTCTTGCTCCTCTAAGGCGAAGTCACCACTTCTGGCGTAGTTTGGCACATATCCTTGAGAGAATCTTTTACGACCCCCTCCAGAGAACCCTGATGAAGGATTAAATCCAGTTACCCCTCTTTGAGCAGCAATTCTAGTTATATTAGTAAGAAGTTGTTTTTGTTCGTTTAAAAGCTGATTCTCTCGTTTAATCGCACTTATAACAGCCTCTTCTTTTTGAGCTTGTGTTGCTGTTGTGCTTGCTATTATTTCTCTTAATTGTTTGTCTCTAGAAAGAAGGTCTACTATACCACCCTCTATCTGACTTATTTTTTCCGCAGCTGATCCTATTTGTAAAACAGCTTTAAATCCATCAGCAGCAAATTTAGCAACCAACTTAACTATCTTTAAGAAGGCCGCAGTAATTATTACTAAACCTGGGCCTGATATGAATGCTCCTATACCTTTTATAAAACCTTTAACTATGCTATTACCTTTTTCTGGGTCTAGAACATTATTAAACACCTCTGTTATTTTACCAGCAATAGATACTAAGTTAGTTAATAAAGGGCCAAATGTTACTGTACCAATTTTGGCTGCAAGATTTGTGATTCCTTGAACTAATGAGTTAATTTGAGCGGCTAAAGATTTATTTAATTCTTCGTTTCTTTTGTAAGCGTCGTTAGAGGCATTTGCAGCTTCAACGGTTGCCTTTTTAAACACAGAAGTTTCTGAGGTTAAATCTTTTAAGGCGGCACTTACCACGTTTATCTGGAAGACTCCACCTGCAAGCTCTTTTATTTTACTTACTACCGTTGGGTCTCCTATACCCTCTATAGCATTAGATAAAGCTTGTAGTTTTTGTACACCAGTCTGAGTAGCATCAATTTCTACTCCCAGCGCTTTTAGATCTTCAATTGTAGTTCCTCGAGAAAGCCTCGTAAAGATAGACTTAAATGCGTTACCAATAACTGCGCCGCCACGGGCTGTTCTCTGCTCTACTGCCGTTATAAGGCCAAGTAGCTGGTCAAACGAAACCCCCGCATCTTCTGCTGTTGACCCTGCGCGAGCCAATCCTTGCGCCAAGTCCTGAGCAGATACTGCAAAAGCGGTATCGACTGCAACAATCTTATTTGTAACTTCTTCAGCTTCTAGAGCTGCGCTTGTAAAACCATTAATTGCGGCTGTTAACGTCTTTACAGAATCTTCTGCGCCCAAACCAGATATTCTAGTTAATATTAAAGCCGCCTGTAGCCTTGTCGCAGTCTCTTCCGCCGTTAAACCCTGTCTTGCTAATTCTCCAGCAGCATCAGCAACAGTTTCAAACGCTTGTCCAGTGTCTTGAGCAACATCAAAAATTGTTTCCCTAAAACTGTTAATAACACTTTGTGATTGCTGAAAAATAGCATTAATTTCTACTATTCTTTGCTCAACCTCTATAGTAGAGCTTATTAATTTTCTAAATGCTTGAGAAACAGAATTAAGCACTACCGTTGTAGCCCCGAAAGCAAACACCCTAGCGGTAGATGCATCTAAGGATTTTTGAAATTCTGATGCTTGACCCGTTATCCTTCCTAGCGCTTGTTTTACTTGGCTAGCGGACTGAGTTAAGCTTTGTGGGTTTAGCTTAACATCGGCGGTTAATGTAAATGAAGACGGCATTTACAATTATTACACGTTTTAGGATAAAAGGTCTTCAGATGTTATCTTGCCTTTTTTCTTCATTTTCTCTTTCAGATCACTCATGCCCTCTGTTGTGTTTTCTTTTGAGGCTTTGTCATCTTTGTCATAATTGTATAACTTAACAGCATCTTTGGTAACATGATCTGGTATTTTGTCAATATTTCTAAGCTTATTTAACAAAATGTTAGAGAAAGCTAACAACTTACTTTGGAAAACAGTTATAGAAGCAAAGTCTTTATTAAACAATGCTATTGGGTTCTTGCTTTGGTAGACAAAAGACTCAAAAAACAAGTCACTAAAAGAAGCCCTAATTAAATTGTCTCTATCAAAAAGATCCTTTATTTTTCCGAAACACAGGAGACTAATAACCCCGTTTTCGTCTTTCTCGATTGGTTCTTTAAACTTTAAATCTTTATATACGCTACCATCAATAAGCATAGAACTCCTCTTTCTTAAAGCTAAAGATTCGGCGCTAAAATCTATAATCTTGTTTCTTTTAGATTGTATCTCTTCAAACCTCTTGGTTGTTTCTTCTGTAGATTTTTCAAATATCAACTTTTGAGCTTTATCTTGCATTTTATTAAGTGCATTTTCATGTTTTTCTACAGCCCACTTTAAAGACCTAGCTTCTTCCTCTAAAGCTTTAGACCAAAAGCCAACTTCTATAGCCCTTTCTAAAAGTTCTTTTTCTGACTTAATGCCACTTCTTATTGCATCTTCATAATTCTCCTCTTCGAACTCATCAAGCCCCAAATAGTCAAGCATGGAAAAATGCTTAAAATAGAATTTTTTATTTTCGTGTCTAAGTATGCTATAACCCCTTAATACGTCCACCATTATTAAGTCGGCAATTTTATCATTAGATTTCACACTTAATCAAAGATTTCTTTTATTTTATCATCTATTTCTTTCTGATTTTTCCCCAGTTTGTTATACCAGATATTAATAGCTTTAGCTATCATGTCAAAAGACTCATCAAAAATATCCTTAACATTAAGAACATCATCCCTTTCGATGTCTTCCTTGTCTTCAGAAAGCGACATGAAGAACTGTCTTTTCTCTTCGAAATTGACCCCTTCAAACAAAGGGAAGTAAGTTTTTTCTCCATCGACTTCATCTTCATAATAAGAAAATTTAAATATAAACCACTCGATCATTTTTTCTTCCGCTTTTGTTTCTGCGGTTTGACTGTATTGCCCACGAATATGAGTTTCATGCTCATGAACGATCATTTGAGTCTCTGCAAACTTCTTTTTTGCCTCTTCCAGCTTTTTTTTCTGATCTTCTGTTAGTTTTTCTGCACCACTATAAAATTGGATAACTCTAGAAGCCTCTAAATATTCTGTAACAGCATTGGAAACCTCTTCGCTTACCATAGACGTTCCGTTTTCTCCGATCTTGTTCAGGAGCATTGCTTTAGTTAAAAAACCCGCGTTAATATACTCGTTGTATTTTTGCCCAAAAAAGAACTCTGCCTTTTCAACGTCAGAGACGCTAGGCTTTTCGATTACAATTTTTGTATTCTTTTTTACCGTTTTCTTTCTAAAAGCTTCAACCTCGCCTTTTTTTGTTTTTTTAGTATAAGGCGTTTGGGTGACAATATCCCTTGTGATGTCAAATGAGTATAGTTCTTTCATATTTTATAAATGACTGATTAGTAGTATATTATCTGAAGAATACAACCTATTTTCTAAATTATCTTTAACAAATTCACCAAAATCGCCAGCAGCAACAAATCCTTTTTCGGGGGATTTTACAATACCGCCCAAACTAGACAGTTCTTGATCTTTAAATTTTATTGCGTTTATAGCGTCGTCTTCAAAAAACATATTGTTTGCAATCAACTTATTATTAAACGAATAAGAGAATGAGTCATAGTCTTTTTTGTTTATCTGTATTGAAAAGCTTTCATTCGGGGTATACCCTCCAAAGAAGTTTCCACTTTGATCAAAAATAAATCCATCAACACCAGAAAAGGAAACGCCAGTTTCAGACAATTCACATAAAGATTCCGAATCCTCAAAATATTTACCCAAATGAAGCTCAAAGCTACCATAACTTGGGTTTATATTTAAACTAAAGTCATAAAGTCCCTTTTCGATAAAGTCAAGATGTGAAACGCAAGCCATGCCTATTATTACACAAAAAAACAAGCCCAACCAAAAAGGAAGGGCTTGCTTAGATTATATTAATTTTTATTATGCTGATTTTCCACTCCAGAATACACCTTCTGTAGCAGTAGCTGCTCCAGCAATCTGAGCGGAGAAGGTAAGATCTACAGTTTCGTTGTCATCTAGAGATGTATTGAAACCTTGGCTGTCAAGCACAGCGTTCTTAAGTCTGAAGTAATGAACAGGTACGTTCAACTTGTCGTCAACGCGAATAGTAATGTCAGTCTTGTCTTCTCCAGCGGTTCCTGTAAGAACATATTCAAGAGAACCCTCTTTAAAATCGCTAACCAAAGCATTTATGCTAACGGTAACGTTAATTGGGAATTCAAGATACTTGTTTGCCCTTTCTTTGCCTAAGCACTGAACAGCTTCTCTCGCGAGAGGAACTTCAATTGAGGCGCTCTGGACGCAGATATCAGATAATTCAACTCCAATGTTATCGCCAGCCGAAATAGCGTCGTTTTCAAAGCTAACCTGAACGTCTTGAGGTCTAAGAACAGCAAAAGCCATATTACCAGTGTCTGGGGCTCCTATATCAAATGTTCCCGCTTGTCTAGCATAATTCTCATCGACAGAAGGGTTGTCTCCAGCGTGAGCTCCAGTAATAAATACAACGTTAGATGCTTCGGCTTCGATGTCAACCCTTGGGATTTCACCAACAGCGAAGTTTGCAGTGTAGCTCGTAAGAGTTACGTTACCAAAGCCAATCGTATCTTGATCAGCTGTATCGGCCGTCCAAGAAGCTGCGTTGAAGGCGTCCTCACCTTCTTTAACTGTAACAACATAGATGTTTTTTTGTCTTGAAAACTCATCTTCAGTTAGAATGCCACTAATGATTTGAGCGTCCAAATCGGAAGTAGTTAGTCCGAGTCTGGTTTCGTTTTCGCCTTCACCAAGGAAGTAACCAAACGAAAGTGTTGGGGTAATTTCTGAAGTGATTTCTGTTGCTATTCTAGATAGTTGTCCGAATTCACGGATATCGGTTCGTGATCCAGCTTGATCGACTTCGAATGAAAATGTGTCAACTCTGTGGATTTGTTGAGGATCAACTAATCCTCCTCCCCAGCCCGTGTTTGATGCGAATACTGCTTTGTTTTGTGAAATAATTCTTGTTCTTGCCATAATAATGAGAATGTTTTTTAAAATTACACAAGATTACAATCTTGGGAATCTATAAGTTGATAAATCAAAGTCCATCGTAGCTATTGAAAAGTCTTTGTTAATAGCCTCTCTTAGCTTTTCAGAGAAAACCTTAGAAACACTCACTTTATCTATATGTGTTGTCATGCCATCTTGAAAGTTAGATTTTAGTTCGTCATACTCGTAAGGAAAGTTCTTTACTGAATAAGAAAAACCATAAGGAAAACTTTCGTATGGTATATTACATATGCTTTCTCTAGCAGTGTCTCTAAATTTAGAAATAACACTATCTATTATAAAATTATCCCTTGTAAGAACCATAACCTGTATTCTATTTTTTGTTTCTTCCATGCCCCCGAAGCAATGCTCGTCATTGTCTGAAGAAGCGAGAGATATAAAACAAGCAGGTAAAAAGAATGTTTTTTCATCAAGCTTTTCGGACTGATTAAAAAAGTACGGAGATGTTTGCCCGTTTTCTACAAAATCTGACTGAAGAATAATATTTAAGTCACTATCATTCGAGATATATGTATTAATCTCTTTAACTGTTGAATTAGCTGTTATTTCTAGATTAGTTCCAGAAGCCAAAGGCAAAACAACTCGGCCTTCTTGATTATCTATAAAAACACTCCCATTAGCACTGCTGTCCCCAGTGACGAAGTCCCCATTAATAAACACGCCAGAGTTAGGGCTTTCTACAGAATTCTCTGCAACAAGTTGTCTAAACTGTCCTTGATAACCAATAAAATCACTTGGCAGATCTGAAAACTCCACATATTTAAACGTGTTATCTAAATCCTGTACATAAGCTTTTATATCTTCTTTTAACAATCGGTTTTCAAACCATAGGTAAAAACTTGACAATAAATTTTGATCGAACTGGGCTTTCATTACTTAAATTTTTTTAAATTCCTCTTAAAGTCTTCTATTATTTTGGACATATAAGGCGTTGTGTTAAATGCCGCCCCAGCGCCATTCGACGACTGTAATCCAGAACCAGACCTAGACCCAGAGAATCTACTATTAGTATACACATAAGACCCAATATTACTTATTCCTTTTTCTATACCCTCTGCCCAGCTAGATCCTTCCGCCCAAGGGATAGGAGAAGCAGAAAAAACCTCCTCTAATGTGGGTATCTGCATTGTTATTTTAAATAACCCGTCTGGAGAAAGGCTCCTTATATTAAATTGAATTTTTTCATCTAATATTTGTTTGATGTTCG
>CAJQQA010000047.1 GCA_905480355.1 uncultured Flavobacteriales bacterium
CTTAACATATTAGCCACATCACACCATTCTAATGCTTTTTTGAGATCGTGTTCAACAATAACTCCCAACTCATGAATATATCTCGGCATTAACGTTGTAGGTCCACAAACCATTACCTCTGCCCCAAGTTTTTGAAGGCAATAAATATTTGATAATGCCACACGAGAATGAAGGATATCTCCAACAATTACGACTTTCTTACCTGCTACATCACCAAGTCGTTCTCGGATAGAATAACTATCCAATAAAGCCTGAGTAGGATGTTCATGTGTCCCATCACCTGCATTAATAACTTTGGCGTCAATACGTTCTGATAAAAATTTCGCTGCTCCAGGATTTGGATGGCGCATTATCACCATATCCACTTTCATGGAAAGAATGTTATTAACAGTATCAATAAGCGTTTCACCCTTTTTAACAGAGCTACTAGCTGCTGAGAAGTTCACGACATCAGCTGAAAGTCTTTTCTCGGCCAATTCGAAAGAAAGTCTCGTTCTAGTGGAGTTTTCAAAAAACAAATTAGCAATCGTAATATCTCTCAGAGAGGGTACTTTCTTAATCGGTCTATTAATTACTTCCTTGAATGCATCAGCTGTTTTGAAAATTAAATCAATATCTGCCCTTGTGAGGTCCTTAATTCCTGTCAAATCATCAACACTTAAACTATTCATTCTCGTCTGGGGTATAAAGTACAACCTTATCTTCGCCTTCTATTTCTTTCCATTCCACAGATACGCGCTCCGAAGTTAACGTATCTACTGTTCGTCCAGTATAATCAGATTGAATCGGCAAATCTCTTTGAAACCTACGATCAATCATCGTTAGGAGTTCAACTTTTTCTGGTCGACCGAATGCCAAAAGTGCATCCAACCCAGATCTAATTGTTCTTCCTGTGTATAAGACATCGTCCATTAGAACCACATTTTTATTCTCAATAACAAAGTCAATGTTTGTTGCGCTAGGGATTAATGGTTGTTCGCGTCGTCTAAAATCATCGCGATAAAAAGTAATGTCAAGATCTCCACAAACGATTTCCTTTTTTAAAATAGCCTCTAATTGTGATTTTATTCGTGTCAATACGTTAATCCCCCTCGGCTGTAAACCGATTAAAACTGTATTAGAAAAGTCGTTGTGATTTTCGATTAATTGATAACTAAGTCGTTTAATTGTAAGTTCAAAATGCTTTGAATTTAGAATGACTTGTTTTTCCATCGGTACAAAGATAAAATATTTTCTATCTCTTTGATAATTTTATAAATCCTTTTGAGATTTCAAGTAGGAACCTGAAGATATAATACCTAGAACTAAACTGATTAATCATATAATAAGTCACCTTACAATTTATATGACACGTTCAATCAATAATTAATACACTTAAAATATTAATTCAATATTGAGTTAGGCAATTCAGTAACTTCACATCATACTACTTGTTAGTGCATAGCTCATCTAAGGAGCTTTGTTTGTTTTTGGTTTAGGTTTAAGATGCCTGGTTTTATACAATTTATTTTTCTTTCGAATTTATTGGTTGAATTCACTTTTTAGTATAGGATCAGGCACTTTTTTTTCAATTACCACCCTTCTTTTTAGCTCGATAACCTTCCTTTAACAACAAATCATATACCTTTTGCTTATGATTCCCTTGTATTAAAATCTTTCCATCTTTTGCCGCTCCTCCTACACCACACTTGCTTTTTAATAATTTCGCTAGATCTTTCAAATCATCTAATCCACCTTCAAAACCCTCAATAAGTGTTACTTCTTTACCGGCTCGTTGTTTTCTATCAATCGATACATACAAGTTTTGATTTGACTTTTCAGGGGTTTCAATTTCGTTGGACTCATCAAAATCATATGAATAATCTGGATTTGTTGAATAAACTATATTTACTTTTTTCTTTTTACTCATATATGCTATTATAATAGATTAATCCTTGAACAAAAATACATAAAAACAGATTGATTTTAGTTGGTTATAATTTGGATTTACACCAAATCATCTTAAAACTACTTGGTTAACTTAATTTTAAATGTAAATAGCATTTTACCTCCTTCTAATGCAAAATAACTGTGCTTAAGTGGTTGACCTGATTTTAGTCGAGTTGTTATAAATCCAAGGCCTGATCCGTCTTTAAGGCTCAAAAAGTCGTTGGTAAGTACAGATATATATGTATCTCTTAATTCCTGCTCTGTGTAGTTATTAATTTTCTCAATATACTTATCTACTTTATAGAAATCGTCAGGATCAATCACATTTGCAAGTGATATATTGATGAAAGATTTTGATTCAGAAAGAATAACAAACCCCAGTTGACGTTCAGTATCGTCTATCTCTCCATGCATTCTAATATTCTGAAGGCCTTCGATCATTATCGAGAAAACGCGTTTAACAACAGTTTTCTCGATGTTTTTTGAGGATAATAATTTTTCTGCATTTTCGGACAAACTGCTTACCAAATTTTGTGAGAATGTTCCAAAGTGGGATAACAACACTTTAGATTCTTTTGTTAATGCAATAGTATCACATTGATTCTGATATATTTCACGAATCTCAACAGCAATTATATTTACATTATCACTCATTCTTTTTATATATACTAGAAAAAGGAATTACTTATTCAATATTATTGAGACAACACCTTTTTCCATATTATTTTCTGGATCATTGTATTCTATTATGAAATAGTATGAACCAACCGGAAGAAGGCCTCCATTGGATTTTCCATCCCAACGATTTGTATCGTAGCTTCCTTGGTCTGATGTAAACAATAAGTCACCCCATCTGTTGTACACATAAACAATATTATTTGGATAAGTTTTGTCGATATCAAGTATCTCCCAATCATCGTTCATTCCATCGCCGTCTGGTGTAAATGCTGTTGGTATAGTTACATCACAACTATTAATTGTAACTGAAATAGATGAGGCTAATCCTTCACATCCAAATTCTGTTTCGGTAACATAATAGGTTGTTAAACCTTCTATTTGGTTTGGGTTTAATGTCGTTCCTGTTCCTAAAATAGTTGTTAATCCCGCATCGGAATACCAAGTAAATGTTCCAGGTCCTCCTGATACTGTTATCAAATTAGGTTCCACTGTTGAACAGTATTCTGAATCTGCACCTGCTAATGGTGCTGATGGAATAGGGTTAACAACAATTGTTTGGGATCCTGTTACAGTGTTTGGACAATTTGCATCCATAACATTCGTAACAACATACGCACCGGCTGAATTTCCTAAATTAATAGGACTTGTTGCTCCCGTTGCATTTTGAACAGCTCCATCCAATGTGTAATCGACACTCCAGTTTGCTGATCCAGTTACATCAACTAATATGTCTGAAACAACATCTCCCTCACAATATGTTCCTCCTCCAACAACAAGAGATACTGATGGTAATGGGTTAATTGTAATAACGAGTGTTTCTTCATCTGAACAACCTGACAATCCATCATAGATGAAAAGAGTTGCGGAAGAAGTAATAGGTCCTGTAACAACATTGGCTAACAATGGTCCGCCTGTTGCGTCAAAATAATTTTGAGCTCCAGTAAGTGCTGCTCCAGTAATAATAGGCAATACATATGAATCACACTCTACAACCTCTAGTTGCGGAAAAACCTCTGGTGTTGTTACAACGATAACAGTCACTGATCCATTTGATGTACATCCATTGTTCGTTACCTCAACATAGTATGTTCCATTGCCAACTATTGTTGCATCTGGAACAGCTATCGTCATTCCTATATCTGAATAATAAAGCATAGTTCCAGCATCTGTACTTGAAATAGCGCCCGCTGTAATGTCAACCGTTGCTGGTGAACAAACTGGTGCTGGATTATTAAGAGTTAAAACTGGTAAAGGGGTTACGGTCACTATTTGAGTACTTGTATTTTGACAAGCTCCTGCCGGAGTTGTGTACTCAATTGTTATTTGATCTCCTGCAGTGTAGCCTGATAAAATACCCGTATTAAGGTCAATGGATGCTGTTCCTGTTTGAGCTGTTATTGCATATGTTCCACCTGGTAAAGCAACACCTGAAATTACGTTTACGGATGATTCACAGAAATCTACAGTTGTAAATGCGGCATTGTCTTGTGGTGTAACATTAACGATTTGAGAACTCGTGTTTTGACAAGCTCCTGCCGGAGTTGTGTACTCAATTGTTATTTGATCGCCTGCAGTGTAGCCTGATAAAATACCCGTATTAAGAGCAATCGTTGCAGCTCCTGTTTGAGCTGTTATAGCATAAGTTCCACCTGTGAGGGCGACACCTGAAATTACATTTACAGATGATTCACAGAAATCTACAGTTGTAAAAGCTGGATCATCAAGTGGAGCAATCGTTACTATAATTGGAATTCTAAAAGTACTCGGACATGCCCCAACATAATATGTGGTTGTACTACCTAAAGCGGGTGTAGAATATGTTAACCCTGTATTAATTGAAGCTCCACCAAACTGTTGAGTATACCAATTAATTGTTCCAGGAGCAACGCCAACTAATGTTACTGAAAGATTTGCTACATCTCCCGCACAAATTGCTACATCTGATCCAATAATATCAAAAAATGGTGACGATAAATTACCGACCCCAGGAGCTCCTTCAGTTGCACCATTATGCATGAAGTTATTCATATATGGAGAATTTGTCACTCCAGCAATTCCTGC
>CAJQQA010000048.1 GCA_905480355.1 uncultured Flavobacteriales bacterium
CTACGGGAGTCTTTTCATTTCTTATCGCCATTATACAATAAGGCCTAAACTAAATGAATAGCATACACTTTGCAAATAAGCTGCGTTAGTTCTGTCTGAAGCAGGCTATAAAAGTCCTGAGAGACAATTTTGCAGCGTCATATTTACGCTCATATTACCAACTTATATAATCCTCTATCCGTTTCTGCTGTATTGAATTTTATTTTTCATGAGCAGGTTCCATCTTGAAAATTATTTAAACGCTTAAAAAATAAATTAAACGCTGCTCGTTTTTTTGTTAAAACTCAGCTCTTCTAAATTTGCTTACATCAAGCTGAATTTTAAAATCATTGGTAAGCTCTATGATTTGCTCAATTGCATCATTGATTGCTTCAACAGCATTAACACCTTTTTCTACATAGGTTATTGCGCCTTCCTTTAAAGCTTTGATCGCTACATGAACATGCTCTTGAGCTGATAAATAGATAACCTGAGTTTTACCTTGACAACTTCTTTTAACCTCTTCCAAAACCTCTAATCCGGTTAAGTATTCCAATCTATGGTCTAGAATTAGAATATCTGGTAGGGTAATTAACTCCTTAATACACCTTTGTTCATTCTCAAAATAATCAATTTGATATTTATCGCACGCCAGGGCATTTTTTAAAAATAATCCGTGGTATCGGTCATCATCTAAAATAAAAATTTTGATTTTTCTGTTTTCAGTAGTCATGTTTATAGTTTATAATAAAGTTGATATCAATAAGTAATCCAAGTTCGTGAACAGCATGTTTTACGGAGCTTCTTTAAATTTAAGGACAGTTATAATTCCCATATTGGGACGTAATCTAATTTAAAGAGAAACTTTTTAAATCTTCAATTAGTATGTTAATATGCATTTCGAAAATTTCCATCTTTAATAAGAGATTATTTTCATCTATTTCTTTTTTCTCAAAAAGTTTATTTAAATCTTGGATGTTTTTAGACGCTAATTGAGCTAAAGAAGGTTTCATACTGTGAGCGATATCACTTATCTCCTGTAAATTTCCTTCCTCAGAAGCCTTTCTCATTTCAGAAATTCTTTTTAACGAATCTTCGATAAAAATTGATCGCAATGTTTCAGCAAAACTAAGATTATCTTGCGCAAAGCTGATCAAATTCTTTTTGTTTCTATTTGATTTCCGACTTGAATTCATAATCAATAATTTCAATAAGTCTTCCTGAATAAAAGGCTTAATGAGTACATCATTGAAACCAGCCTCCCAATATTCTAAACTGCCTTCTTCGATTGCATTTGCAGTTAAAGCGATTATACGTAAATCATATTTTTTTTGCACATTTCGAATATTTTTTGTTGCGATAATACCATTCATAATAGGCATCCTAATATCCATTAATACGATGTCGAATTTTTCAACTTCCAGTAGCTCGATGGCTTCTTTCCCGTTATTTACTATTTTACATTCGAGATTCCATTCAGACAGTATTTTTTTAATCAAGAATTGGTTTACAGCATTGTCTTCCGCAACTAAAATTTTAAGCCCAACCAACTCCTCTGCATCAAAATCGATATTCTCTTTTTCGCTTAATTTTATTTTCTTTAAAATTGGGAAAGAAAAATTAAGTGTGAAACAAGTTCCTTTTTTGAGTTTTCTAACACTAATATTACCTTGCATAGCGTTAACTATTTTATTTACAATCGACAGACCTAGACCCGTTCCTCCATAAACTTCAGAGTTATTATTACTTGCTTGAACAAAACCTTCAAATATTGAGTTCAATTCGCCTTCCGGTATACCGATTCCTGAATCCTCAATTTTTATTTCAATTTCTTCTTGAGATTTTTTGTAATTAGCACTTATTTTAACATATCCTTCACTCGTAAACTTGATCGCATTGGTCAATAAATTTTGGATGACCTGCGTCAATCTTAATTTGTCAAACTCATGAGAAAAACTGGATTCCAAATTTAACTCTATAATAAAATCAACGCCTTTCTCATTAACTGAAGGCGCGAGCATCATAATCATTTCTTTTAAGACGTTTTGAATCGAATAGGAATCTGGCTTTAGTACTATCCCGCTCGCTTCTAACTTTGACATAAGCAATAGGTCATTAATTAAACTCAACAGATTTCCTGATGCTGACGAAACTTGCGATAACATCTCTTTGTGATTGGGCTCAAAATCATTCTTGTTTAACATCTGAGAAAGTCCAATGATTGCATTTAATGGCGTTCTAATTTCATGACTGATATTTGCTAAAAAGACTTCCTTAGCTATCAAAGAATCTTCAGCAACATTCTTTGCCAATATTAATTCTGATTCAATTCTTTTCCTTTTAGTTATATCGAGATGAATTCCTATTGACCCTGAAAATTTATTGTTTAGGTCGTAAAATGGAGCACCACTTATTATTACCCACTTTTTTGTATTGTCCTTGCATATTAGCTCAACCTCATATACACCTGTTTCACCTAGACTTCTCTTCCGTTGCTGTTCTTTCATCAGCTTAATAGTGCTTTTTTCCAACATGAAATCACCATTTGTTCCTTCCAGCTCTTTCTGAGTATATCCAACAAGGTCACAAAAGCTTTTATGGGCTTTCACAATCTTTCCACTTGGATCAGTTTCCAATAAACCGAACTCCATATTTTCGATTATCGAACGAAACTTCTCCTCACTTCTTAAAAGTGCTTTTTCAAATGCTCTTTTTTCAGTAATTACTCTGGCAATTACCGAAATTTCAATTTCACCAGATTTGTTTTTAGAAATATTTACATTTTGGCCTAACCAGATTTCTTCTTTGTCAAATGACATGATAGGGAACTCTGTATAGGTTTGTTCTGTGTTACTCTCTAATTGAAATTGGTAAAAGCTAAGGACTCGCTTTTGATAGTCATCCCTTATCAATTCATCAAACTTCATCGAGAGCAACCTTTTCTCCGAATAACCAGTTAGCTCGCAAGTAATTAGGTTAACAAATTGAAACTTTCCTTCCGGAGTGATTCCGTAAATTAAGTCACTTGATTTCTCTATTAAGTCAGTATACTTCTTTTGATGGAGCTCATTTTTCTCCATCAATAATTTTCTCTCAGTTACATCTTCAATAACAACTACTCTAGCAGCTTCTCCATCAAATTCGATTGGAATCCCTGTAATTTTCACAAAAATTATTTCTTTATTTTTTTTTAAATGCCTCCAATCTTTAGTGATAGATTTTCCAGATTTTATATCAGTAATATGATTTACTAACATTTTTTTATCTTCTGAATCATGAAAATCCTTAACCGTAAGGTTATAAAACTCAGATTTTGAGTAGCCGTATGTTTCGACAGCTGTATTGTTAACATTGAGAATTTTCAATGAATCCAGCGAATAAATCATCATCGAAAAAGGGTGTTCTTCAAAGATTTTTTGTTGATTTTTTTGTATGGTATTTATTTGAGAATCTTTACGATTAACCTTTTCATTTAGCTTCGCACGCAAAGCTTCAATTTCCAACTTTTGGTCATGTAACTCAAGATTTTTTGCCTCTAAAATGCGTTCAGATTCTTTTCGAGCAATCTGTTCCTTTTCAAGAGTCCGCAATATGTCATTATCAGAGCTCATTAATTTTCAATGATTATAAATAATACTTTTCTATTGCTTTGTTCTAATAGTTGAAATGGTAAAGATTCAGATGAACCTATTTCATACTTGTATGTTCTAATTCCTGAGTATACAACTTTAGACTCAAGTTTCCATTGTTCAAGAATTAAATTAACTACTTCAAGAAATTTTGTGAATAGTATACCCCGCATAATTCTATTTTAGTAACCGATATATTGTTGACTTACCAATGCCTAGCTTTTGCGCAACTAGTCTTACATTATTATTGTACTTTTTAAGCAAATTCTCAATTAGTCTTTTGTTATGCTCCTTAAGCGTTTGGTTCGCATTATCAAAAGTTGTATATCCAGTTGCTAAATCATTAAAAACGATGTCCTCAGGATTTATAACAGAGCCATTTGTTAGAACACAGGCCAAATCAATTATTGACTTTAGTTCTCGAACATTTCCAGGGTAATGGTAACTTGTTAGCTTCGTTATTGCCTCTTCGCTAATTGTAAGGGCCTCCAGTTTGTTTTTTTTGGTGTAATCTCCAGAAAAGTGTCGAGCGAGAACAAGAATGTCATTGTCCCTTTCTGTTAGTCTCGGTAAATTAATTGGTAATCCCATTAAACGATAAAAAAGATCTTGCCGGAAATTGCCGTTTCGAACTTCTTCTGATAAATCTTTATTTGTTGCACTAATTATTCTGCAATGTAAAGGAACCACCTTATTAGAACCAACACGGCTGATCTCTAGTTCTTGCAAAACCCTAAGCAGCTTCACCTGAATGGCTTCATTAGTCTCTGCAATCTCATCTAGAAAAATAGTTCCCCTACCCGCCTCTTCAAATTTACCCTTTCGATCCTGACTAGCTCCAGTAAATGCTCCTTTTACGAATCCAAAAAGTTCACTTTCTAAAAGTGATTCTGAAAGTGCCGACAAATTAACGGCAACAAAAGGATATTTAGCTCTGCTGGAATTGAAATGAATAGCCTTCGCAGCCAACTCTTTCCCTGTTCCTGTTTCACCAAAAATTGAGACATTAATATTTGTTGTAGATGCTTTTTGAATCATAGCATAAACATTTTTAAAACTTTTAGAATGACTAATTAATGTATCTTTAAAATCATATTTGACTCTTACTTCATTCTCTAATTCAACGATCTGTTTTTTTAAGCCTTGCTTCTCCTTTATTGACCGTATTATTTGAACTATACGATTTCTTGCTTCGTCATTTTTTACTACGTAGTCAAAAGCACCCTTACTAAGAAGATTAACAGCTGTTTGAACATCTTCTTGTCCAGATATAACAACAACTTCGGTTGTTGGGGATTTAGATTTTATTTTTTCCAAAACATGTTCGCCCTTACCATCTGGTAAGTTGAAATCAAGTGTAATAATGTCGGGATGAGCTGAGAGCTTATTCATTAAATCTTTTGCGGTCCCAACTATTTGAACTTCGTGATCTCCAACCATTGAAATTGTATGCTTTATAAACTCAGCATACCAAGCGTCATCTTCAGCAATTAATATTGATAATTTTTCCATTTAATCTAAATATACTCTAAAATAATTATGCACCCAAAATCAGATGAACATTTAACTGTTATTGAAGTCTTTTTATTCTTTTTAACACCCAAATGAGCTTACTTTTTCATCTCGAAATAACACATTGATTCCCATAATAAAAAACCATAAGGCAAGCACAAAAGGTAATGTCTTTATTTCCTTTCATGCTTCAATGATAACAAAAATTGATTGTTCAAGAACGAAAAATACTATCTTTATTTAACATCGTTGTGCAACAGTCATATTAGCTAAACTCTATTTTAATGCAATTTAGTCTAGCGTTATTATAAATTATGACTTTATCAAAAAAAATTATTAGGAAAAACTGCCGAAATATTAACTATTGAGAAAACTATAATTATTGAGAATGACCTAATCACTAATATTAAAAATCGACTTCTTAAACCAAACGCACTGGGCTATAGCTCTAATAGTTTAATACTTTTAGGTCTAAGTGAGAAATTTTTATTGCCAGGTTTGATAGATTATGGATACACATATTACTTTTTTACGATAACTTGGCGACGCTTATTTATAATTTACAGATGCGATATTTCATACACTTAGGATTCGATGGGAGCAGTTACAGCGGTTGGCAGAGACAAAAGAACACACGAAACACGGTTCAAGAAGTTGTAGAGCAAACACTCTCTCGGCTCTTCAAAAAAAAAGTAAGTGCTTATGGCTGCGGACGAACCGATGCTGGCGTTCATGCCAGTCAATATGTCATTCAAATCGATCTTATTGAAGTCCCTACATTCGATTTGAAATTTCGGATGAACAAAAACTTGCCAGATAGCATCGCCGTTTTTGAAATCATCGCTGTCAATGAAAATCAACATTGTCGACATGATGCTGTTACACGTACCTACGACTATTTCATGCATTGGAATAAAAATCCTGTACTCTTTCGCTACAGTTCCCTCTATGAGGATTTGACATTAGACTTTGAGCTGATGAGAAAAGCTGCGGCTCTTATCCTTGAAACAAGAGACTTTAAACAGCTTTGCAAGCAACCAGATTCCTACGATAATACCTTATGTCAAATAAGTAATTGTGAATTATTTGTCAATGAGGAAGAGGGAAGATTGCGGTTCACAATCACCAGCAATCGCTTTTTACGCGGAATGGTTAGGATTTGCATTTTCTTTTTATTGGAAGTGGGGAGTGGTGAAATGACTTTAGAAGAGTTTAAGAAAATTTTGAATCAGGAAAAAGATTTGAAAGAGAAGTGGCCTGCGCATCCAAACGGACTCTTCCTTAGTAAGGTTGAATATCCATTTTTGAAATTGAATGACTCACATAATTTAGTGAGTATGTTGAGTGTTGGGTTGGGTTAATTTTAGAATGGCACTAAGTAGAGTTAAATAAGTTTACCGATTAATTTCCAAAAAAAAAATCATACGACACATAAAATGGATTAAAACGAAGGTTTATGCTCATTATCTTATTTTTCATGGAAGATTACCATTGGAAATTGATCGTATATGCTAAGCCTTTAGTTGTCGATTTTAGATCAAGTTTTCCATCTAATTGATCAACAAAACTTTCAATTAAATCCATACCCATAGAATGAGGATTGGCGACTCTATAATCTTGTCTTAATCCAGTTCCATTATCTTCGTATTTTAATATGCCCTCATCATTGGCTTTAATTACTAGTTGAATTTTTATAGTATTATCATTTGATGAATTAAAGGCATGTTTATATGAGTTTGTAATCATTTCGTTGATGAGTAAACCTATAGGTATAACCTTATCAATTGTGAATGCTACATTAGGAATCTCCAAGCTAAAATTTATATCTTTATTGGAAGTTACTTTTGATTTCTCTTCGATAAGTGCATCGAAATAGCTCTTAATATTTACCTCCGAAAGATATTTAGATTGATATAATTTCTCATGAACAATAGCCATAGATCTAATTCTATCCTGACTAGACTTTATAGCATTTGAGAAACCTTCATTGTTTATCTTGTTTGCTTGAAGGTTTAACAAACTAGAAACTAATTGAAGATTGTTTTTGACCCTATGGTGAATTTCTTTTAGCAACACATTTTTCTCTTTCAGGTTTTTTCTTAAGTCTTCATTGGTTAAACGTAAATCAATTAATTTAGAAACTTGGCTAGATAAAATTTTCAACGTTTCAACTTCTTGTTGCTTTAAATTACGAGGTTGAAAATCAATAATACATAAAGTTCCTAATGGATATCCGTTCTTGCTAATTAAAGGAGCTCCTGCATAGAATACAATATTGGGGTCACCAGATACAAGTGGGTTATCTGAAAAGACATTATCTAATCGAGCATCAGGTATAACCAAAACTTCAGATGGGTTATTAATCGCATGTCCGCAAAAGGAAATCTCTCGTGGTGTATCTTTGATTTCTTCTGGCAAGCCAAAACAAGACTTAAACCATTGCCGATTCTCATCAACTAGTGTAATAATAGAAATAGGGGCACCAAAAATAGAGGAGGCTAAATTAGTTAGATTGTCAAAATCAGATTCTTTATCGGTATCTAATAAACCAGAATCATATAACTCATTCAATCTTTCACTTTCATTTTTAGGAATAGATGGCGCCTGCATTGTATATTAATTTAATGTTAATATTTAGGAATATTAATTATATGGATAAATTTGCTACCATCTCAATTTTTAATGATCCTTCTTTTCTACTATTTTTCTCTTCGTTATTCATTTTTCGGAGTTATTCCAAATAGTAACATTAGTTGGAATTGCAAGGTGAAAGTTTTTTTAAATTTAGTGCTTACGTTATTGAAAACTCTAATATAATCATTTTAATACGGCTAACATATTGAATTGCAATAAATTATTTCATTTGGAAACTGCCTTGACATAAAGCACGTCTCTTTTCTTGAGAAAATATGTACCTTAGCCTTGTAACACTGCTATAATATAATGCACAATATTTTATTATTACTTCTTTTTATCCCATTGGTTAGCTTCTCTCAACTTTCAGGTGAAACAAGAGAATTAGGAACTGATCAAACACTTTACGGAATAAAAATCGTCAGTGAAGAAGGTGAACGGACAATCAGTGATCTGGATGGAAACTTCACCCTCAACGTTCAACACTATCCATTATGGCTGTACTTTTCTGGAGTTGAGCATGAAAAGGATTCACTACTGGTTTACAATGGGAAAAAGAAGCTCACAGTATTTCTGAAATCAGACATTCAAGAACTTAAAGGCTTAGTCGTTTCAGCGAGTAGACGTCTCCAAAAAATTGAAGAGGTTCCAATTTCCATGGAAATAATAAAGGCTGAATTGATTGATAACAAAGGTTTGGCAAATCTCGAACAAGTGGTTGATTTAAGTCCTGGCGTTTATGCCATGGATGGACAAGTCAGCATTAGAGGTGGCGGCGGTTATGCTTATGGTGTTGGAAGTAGGGTTCTCGTTTTAACCAATGGAATGCCGCTTATTTCTCCTGATTTAGGTGATGTCAAGTGGACCTCAATCCCCATGGAGAGTGTCTCTCAAGTTGAAATTACTAAAGGTGCTTCATCTGTTTTGTATGGAAGTGGGGCCTTGAATGGAACAATTGCATTAACCAATAGGGAACCGACACCTTCGGGTGAATTGCGAGTAAAACTACAAACCGGTATTTACGACAACCCAAAGCGAAAATCGTTAATCTGGTGGAATGAAAATCCGACAACGACTCTTATGGATGTTTACTATGGTAAAATGCACAAGCAAATCGGTTATACCGTTTCCGGAAGTGGCTATTTTACTCCAGGATACAAAGATGGCGAACGTGAAGACCGCGGTAGGCTGAGTGGATCATTTATCTATCGGCCAAAGAAAATTAGCAGCTTAAAAACAGGGGTTCATTATAGCGGTCAATACGAAAATGTAGGGCGTTTTATCATTTGGGAATCAGATTCGACGGGCTATACTCCTTTAGGGGGAGGAAACCCCGAGACAAATCCTAACTCTTCGATTACACGAGAAACTTCCGTACGATTAACAGTAGACCCCTTTGTTAAATACTTCGACAAAAAAGGCAATCGCCATGAACTCAAAGGACGTTACTACCTCGTTTCAATTGGCAGCCCTGATGGCATCTTCGCGACCTCAAAAGCGCAAATGTACTATGGCGATTACCAATTCATGAAACGCTGGGGGGTTAAGCATACCTTGACTAGTGGTGCAACAGCAAGTGCCAATAAGGTGCGAAGTTCATCCTTCGGAGATCACAATTCAATAAACATGGCTGCATATGCTCAGTATGACTTTAAACTAAATCGTTTTGGAGCAACAGCTGGAGTTCGTGCCGAATATTTTAAACAAGACAATCGAAGGCCAGATTCTCAATTCGATTTGTGGGACACTAAATCTGAAATACCTGTCTATCCAGTTTTCAGAACAGCGCTTCACTATGCGTTAACGAAAACCACGCATCTTCGTACCTCATTCGGTCAAGGAGTTCGCTTTCCTGCCGTTGGAGAGAGATTTACAGAAGCAGTAAGTGGCGGTGTAACAATATTTCCAAACCCAGAAGTTCAACCTGAGAAAGGCTGGGCTGCTGAAATTGGTGCTAAACAAGTTTTCAAAATTGGTAACTGGAAAGGAATACTTGATGTTGCCGGCTTCATTAATAATTATAACAACATGATTGAGTTTGTCTTCGGAATCTACAATCCAGACTCTGTGCAGATTACATCTGTCCAAGATATTTTCAACTGGGTCGGTTTTAAGGCAGACAATACAGAAGATGCACAAATTACAGGATTAGAAGTGTCCTTCAGTAGTGAAGGAAAAATAAAAAATGTAGAATTGTCCAGCTTAATTGGCTATACCTATATGAATCCTATATCCCTGAACGAAGATTCTGCTTACCTTCTCACCTTCTCTGATACAACAACAAATATGTTAAAGTATCGTTTCAAACATTTGTTAAAAGCAGACGTTCAAGCAACCTATAAAAATCTCTATCTAGGGGCATCAGCACGATACAATAGCTTCATGAGCAATATTGATAGAGTCTTTGAAGGCGAAATTTTCGGGCAAGAAATTCTCTCAGGATTGGGACAATACCGCATGGATAACCAAGAGGGAAGCTTGGTTTTTGATGTTCGTGTTGGTTACTCTTTTAAAAAGAAATACAACGTTTCATTCATCGCGAATAACGTGCTGAATACTGAATATTCTAGTCGACCAGCTGATTTGCAACCACCCCGTCAATTTTTAGTACAATTGCGTTATGGTTTGTAGAACTATCGTTGATTTTGATCATTGACCCAAGGCACTAAAAGCGATAAAAATAAATTCCATGAATCCATTTCACCTTGCCATTCCTGTAAAAGACCTCACTATTTGCCGAAAATTTTACCGCGATGTATTAGAATGCTCCGAAGGAAGAAGCTCAGATAAATGGGTAGATTTTAACTTTTTTGGACATCAACTCGTCATCCACGAAAAACCAGCTGACGTCATGATAGCCGAACCCATTTCCAACCCGGTAGACGGACATGATGTTCCAGTGCCTCATTTTGGTGTTGTTTTAGAGTGGGAGAAATGGGTCGCTTTATCTGAGAACTTGACTGCAAAAAACATTGATTTTATCATCGAACCCTACATACGATTTAAAGGAGAAGTTGGTGAGCAGGGCACTATGTTCTTTTTAGATCCAGAGAATAATGCACTTGAGTTTAAAGCATTTAAAAATATAAATCAACTTTTTCAAAAATAACGATTGTAACAAACTATTTGCTTAATTACGTTGCGAAGGTGGTTCAAAGTAGAACTGATTTTCTCAGTCAAAAACTACTTTCCTGTTTTTATTTGGGCGAGACTAAGTAGGGTTAAATCTAACTAATTTTGGCTAAATTGAGACCGCAATTCTACTGTGAATTTTAAAGAAAATAGGCCGGCCAAGTTCTTATATAATTGTTAAATTTGAGTCAATTCATATTGATAGTTTAGAAATAATAAAATGAGAACAATTAAGCTACTTTCAACACTCGTCTTTTTTACAGCGACAATTATTCTTCAAAGTAATGGTTTCAGTCAGACCTATGGTCAAAATGGGATGGTTGTATCTGATAATACTGCTGCATCAAAAATTGGAACAGCTATTCTAAAAAAAGGAGGAAATGCGATTGATGCAGCTGTAGCAACAGCTTTTGCTCTTGCTGTAACACATCCGCAAGCAGGAAATATTGGTGGAGGTGGATTCCTTGTTTTTATGGATGCATCAGGCAAGGCTACAACGATTGATTTTAGAGAAAAAGCACCGTTGCTTTCTAGTTCAACAATGTTCTTAGACAGCACCGGAGCTCTAATTAATGGTAGTAATCATCAAGGTTTGAAATCAGTAGGCGTTCCAGGCACTGTTGCAGGTTTATATCTCTCACATCAAAAATATGGCTCGCTTCCGTGGAAGGATCTCGTTCAACCAGCAATAGATTTAGCGGAGAATGGAGTTGTGCTTTCATGGACACTTGCAGCGCATGCTCAACAAATTAAATCAGGTTCAGGGCCGAAATTTCTAAAAAACTATTACAACAATTCGAATGGTGAAGTAGCCAAATTTGGTGAATTATGGGTCCAGAAAGAATTAGCAAACACATTGAAATTGATTAGAGATCATGGTAAAGATGGTTTCTACAAGGGAGAAGTAGCGAAGGAGATTGCTGCATTTATGAAAGCCAATGGTGGCATTATTACCCTAGAGGATTTAAATAAATATGAGGCTTTAGAACGTGAGGCTATAAAAGGAACGTATAAGGAGTATGAAATATTTGCGATGCCACCACCAAGTTCAGGAGGTGTTGCCGTTATTGAGATGTTGAACATCATGGAACAAGCAAACCTTGATTCTATAAAGTTCAATTCTACAGAATACGTTCACTTACTGGCTGAAACAATGCGAAGAGCTTTTGCCGACAGAGCGGAACATTTAGGTGACCCTGATTTCAATTTAGACATGCCACTGAATAAGTTGACCTCTAAAGATTTTGCTAAAATGAGGTATGAGAATATTGATTTAAACACCGCTTCTGTGAGTGACTCTTCAAAATTTGGACAAATCTATGACGGTAAAAGCACAACTCATTTTTCTATCATCGATAAGAATGGAAATGCCGTATCTTTAACTTTTACTCTTGAGCAATCATACGGATCAGGTATAGGGTCTCCTGATCTTGGGTTTATTTTCAACAATGAAATGGGCGATTTTAACCCTCAACCAGGCTACACGAATAGCGGCTGGTTAATTGGTACAAATCCGAATATTATTCAACCAGAAAAACGAATGCTTTCGAGTATGAGTCCTACTATTGTGGCAAAAAATGGAAAGCCTTATCTTATTATTGGTAGCCCAGGAGGGAGAACAATTATCAACACCGTTTTTCAAACCATTTTAAACGTCATCGAATATGATATGCCAATAGATAAAGCAATTGAGGGAATGAAAATTCACCATCAATGGATGCCGGATCGGTTGGTATTTGAAAACGATTTAATGTCGCCAGATACACAAAGAGTATTAGAACAAATGGGGCATGTGTTGCAAGGAAGAGGGAATTTAGGGCGCCTGATGGGGATTTTATGCCCATCCGAGTCAAATGTATATATTGGTGCTTCTGATTCATCTAGCCCAGACGGAGGAGCTATAGGATATTAATCCAATCAGCATAAATGAAAGCAAAAATACGAACAGCGTCAAAACTGTTATTTACGAATTAAGCTTATCAATCATTTGGCAAAGTAAAGTTGATAGGTAAAATAGAACAACATTTTCCTGAGTACGTTGATCAACTCTAAATTAATGTCAAAATGTATTGTAGAAAGTGTCGCTTCTATAAGTTGGCCAATACTGTTTTCATCAAGCTAAGGTTATACTCATTTACTTTTTGATGAGAGGGCATCCAACCCAATAAGAATCGAATAAAATCTGTACCTGCAATCGGATACATTTTACGCCATTCTTGCTCCAATTCTTTGAAGTTAATGTCCCCTACTGCTTTTTCTAATTCCAAAAAATAGAAATTCAACAACTCGGTTTCATAGGTTTCGCATTCATCACTTGAAAGACAGCTTCCTAAGAAATATGCAACATCTTTCATTCCACAGCCACCACCTACATATTGAAAATCTACCGCCGCTACTTTTTCTCCATTTTCAGAAAAGCAAAAATTTGCAAGTTTAGCATCGCCATGAATTATTGTTTGATAGGTGCACTGGTTTAATACCTCATCTATGATAGGTGCCTTGGCTTTTAGTTCTAGGTGTTCCATCTTTTCAAATTCATCGGGGCGTGTTTTTAGGTTCCAATAGGTTCCAATATCCCACAATCCTTTCGGCTTTTCGTTTAAGAAAGTCCCGTGAAAATTGGCCAACCATTTCAAGCACACTTTAACTTCTGAAAAATCAAGTGCCTCTTTTCGTAGTGGATAATTTTCGTCCAAATCTTCTAGAATAATCCATTGGTCTTTTCCTTTAGAATAAGAGCCGATAAATTTTGGTACTCTAGAATTATCCTGACACCGCTGATTCCATTGTTCGTACCAATGCGTTTCCACTTCGTACGATTTTACCTTTCGGGCATGAGAGTAATCAGTATCCCAACCTCTCGGATGCTCTTTTCCTTCGGTTAGCGAGATGTGCTTCACAACAAGCGTATTAATCGATGAACCTGTCAATTGATAGCGAGAGATCTTTCCGTAATCGCTCCACAAGGCTTGAATGACTTCAATTTCTGCACATGCCGAAGCTTTGGTTGCTTTTAAAAGATAGCCCTTAAAATCTTTGTTCATGGAATGATCAATCTGGTTGTGGTGAATGGAGTACAAAATTAAGATTAATTCAAAGCAAAGTGTCTACTATAAATGGGATCGAAGCATCTTACCAATTAGACAATATTATCATTATATTTCTTTTTACAAAGCAAAAAAAGAGCCACTCAAATGAGCGACTCTTTTTAATATTAACTAAATCAATAGTCGGACTTATTAATCAACTATGATTTTCTTCGTTTCGAAAATACCTTTTGAAAGATCTCCCATTTTAATAATGTAGACCCCATTAGCTGCGTAAGACATATCTAAATGATAATTAAATCGGTCACCTTCTTTCTCAAGATTGTTAAAAGCTACAATCTGGCCTGCGGCGTTATAGATAGCAATTGAAACCGTTCCGCTATAATCAGTTACAAAAGAAACATCATACAAATCATTTCCAAGTGTATAAAGCGCCATTTGCGAATTTTCTAATGAGATTTTACCAACTGAACTGAATGCATCAATATTAACAGTATAATCATGAGTAGTTCCATATTGCATTGGATCACATGGGTCATTCAAATTACCAGGATATCCAGTATCACCAGCTCTTAAGCGCATTCTGTGCGATCCGATCTGAGCATTAGCAGGAATTGTAAAAGGAATCATTACATCTACACCGTCAGGATTAACTACTACATCAGAAAATAATTGTTCAGATCCAGCAAACGAACCATCATCATTAAAATCAATCCACATTGAAGACAACTCAGTGATTGCATCATATCCTGTACGAACAGTCATGTTTGCATTTTCACCTTGATTTAAAGTAGTACTCATTGTTGTGAAATCATCGTAACCAGTACCACAAGATATATTATTATTGACGATAGTACCTAGAATTACTTTCGTAATACCATCACCGAAAGAACAATCACTTGTTGGTAGACAAAATAGAATCTCATTGCTAACATCTTTACAGAACTCATCATTACCAACGTTAGAATCACCTCCTAAATTTGTTTTGGCACAGATTGAGTAAGTCGTTCCATTTGAAGAAAGATCTGCAGTAGTAGTAAATGCGTATGAAACAACTGCTCCAGCAGAAATAGTACCTGAATATGTTTCAATTACAGGGGCGCCGCCATCAATAGTAAACTGAACATTAGGATTTGTAATATCATTGACACCAAAGTTTCTAATGTCTACTGTAACATTTTCGGTAGCTGAAAGGAGACCTGGATTTGGACTAGTAATAGCAGTAACGCCAAGATCATCTGGAAGAGGTACATCAAGAATAAATGCTCCTACGACACCTCTAGTTTGCCCACCATTCACATATTCGTCTATAAACCAAAACGTAGCATCATCTGAAGGGTCAATACATATTTTATTATAATCGCCATATCTAGTCCCATTGATATTTCCAGTTCCAGCAGCGATTAAACCTTCACTAACTGTCATAACACCTAATGGGTCACCACTAAAGCGTCCAGTATAATAAGATCCTACATATGTTGTAGTTGGAGTTGAAGGGCCTGACATTGAAGAGTATCCCATTCCAATATTTCCGCTTCCATCCATGATTAAACTTGCACACCATGCATGTCTTCCATCAGGAGCTGTGTAAGTCCCTTCTTGGTAAAGTGTCCAAGGTTGATTATCAGCTGTTTGTCTGAATTCCATCCATCTAACACCTGCTAATTTACCAGGTCCTCCATCTGTATCAACTACAAAATTACAAAGTGCTGAATTATACGTAGGGAATTTTCTAAATTGTGCTTGATTCATAACTGTTGCCTGCAAGGCATCAATTGTAGAACCTCCTGCAGGCTGAGCTAGATTTGAAAAGCTTCCACCGTCAAAAACACCGATAAAAGGCGCTAATGGAATTTGAGTTGCAGCAGAAACAGTACCTGATCCAGCCCCCCAATTTACATCAACAGTCCATATTTTCATATGATCTGTCGCTACACCACCCCATGCATTATCCTGCATGTAAACTACAGTTGCGCCACCGACAGCAGGTTGAGTATCATCACTAATACTCAAAACTTGTGGACTTGAAAAACCACTTGTCACAATTCCAGGAAGACTAAATCCTAATATTTGCGCTCCAGCATTTCCAAGAAGCATTTCATCTCTTTCCAAAGCCCAAAGTTTAGTAGTGCCAGCATTATCAGTCATGTAATATCCATCACTCCAAATTGAAAGTTTCTGGTAATCATTTATTTGATTTATAGTGTAGACGTACCAACCAGAAGTTACTGGATTTGGACCGTCAGAAACAGCTATCTGGGCTCCATTTCCTAAAAAGGAAAGAACCCATCTATCAGCTACATTATCGTAAGCCGCTGTTAAATCACAACAACCTCCAGAAGGAAAGATGGCCGGATTCGGTGCAGTAGGATTTACAAGAACGTTTCCACTTTTATCATGAATTGCAAAACCAGTATTAAAAACACTGAGGATGTGATTCGGCCCTACAGCCATTGCTGGATCAGAAGGCGAAGAACCCGACGCGTAGGCGTCAAAAGACAATAGAGTAGATCTTACATCAATACTTTGTTCTGCGTCATGTCTATTTCTTACAAAATAATCATCTTCAGTTTGTTTATCTTTACCTATGATTACCGTATTACCTTGCGATCGTTTATCTTGGACTTCCCCTTTAACGATTATTGCTGGGGTTAATTCGCTCATTCTAGAAGCAATTGAGGAGATGTGGACAACCCCATCAACCTGTCCAACAAAATTTGCTTTAGTTGTTACATTAGGTGTTGTCTCTTGGGCTACAAGCCCAGTGCACGATATCGTGAATAAAAGGGCGGAGATTTGAATTAATTTCATAATTTTGGTACTAAGTTTGTATATTAGATAGTTTGAGACCACTAATTTAGTGCTTTGAAGAATAATAAACAACATTTAATGACTAAAGCTAATACAAAATAATTGCTCTGTATTGAAATCCTAAACATCAAGAACTTAAAAAAACCAATAATTATGAAATTTAAAATCGCAACAATTGCACTTACCGTTTTAATGAGTTCAAGCTGTGGTTCTTCGAAAAACGTTATCAGTGAAGAACCAAAACAAATATCCAATGAGGTGCCAAAAGAAGAGTTCATTAAAGGACAAATTATATTCTTCGAGGGCGAAGGTGATTGTGCCTATGCTATAAAAACAATTGGAGAAGGGTTTGAATATTTAGACCCTTTAAACTTGGACGACAAATATAAAATTGACGGACAGCAAATTTGGTTCAAATACAGAGGTTTGCGAAGAGAAAACAGGTGTGAAAATGCCCGGCCGGTTGAAATCATTGAAATTATGATTCGTGAAAAATAAAGCTTTTAGCGAATCAGATAGTAACCAATTTTAATTGAACAAAAAGAGGGGCTTTCGCCCCTCTTTTTGTTCAGAAAATAATTATTACAATGCTGCTGATGCTAGTTTAGATTGAATTTCGAGCATTCGTGTTACTTGCTCAGCACCAAAATCTGAAGACATCTCAGACATTTTAGTGGTCCATGTTGTTCCTTTTTGCATCAACTCTTGATACTCAGTCATAATAGTCATGTCAGATGGATCTGCTTTTTGCTTTTTAATAATCGCTACATAATCGTCTACATAGTCTTCGTAACCATCCAAAACCTCATTCCACTCATCAGATGTAGAAGATTCATCTGAGGATTTCATTTCATCTACATCTGAAGAATAGTCATATTCATCCTCGTCCGGCTGGCCCATCTCCATCATTTCATTTGAACCTTCGTTCGGTATCGGGTTTTCTTCTGCTCCTCCACAAGAGGCGAAGGTTATTGCAGTGATTCCCGCAACAATTAAAAGTCTTTGTTTTTTCATAAGGTTAATTTTATTTTAATTATAAACTTAATGATTTTTTTTTACTCATAATGGGTTAAAGTTTTAAACTAGTTTGGAGGAGTAAACTTTGCAAAGCTTGTGATCCTTGACCCCAATTTTATAGATTATTATGTCGATGAGCAAGTTGTTGACAAAGCAGGTCAGAAAATTATTCAGATGTAATATAAATATCTAATAATCATCGTATCCTTTTTTAGATTGATATAGTTTCCCAATGATGTCATAATTATCATTCTTTATTCCCATAATGAGAAATAGGTCTAAAAATGGGACGTTATGACTCTCCCCTTTCACATTAAATGCCTCACTAATAGTAACTTAACTTATTTGCATAAGATTTGAATTACGATACGTCCGAACAAATAAACTTTCGGAATATTAAAAACGGATTGCAACACTTACGAGTTAAACCTAATAAACGATAATCCAATTTAATGCTAGCGTTTGTAAACTCAAGTCAAGCGTTAGGAAGGTTTGTGAGAGCTAGCGACTTATGTCCTAGTAAATTAGTAGAAGAGTTCGCAGAACATAATGAAAAATTTAAAAGTTACGTAAAATGAAAAAATTAAAACAATGTAATCTAACATTTTTTCCAAATGTGAAAAACAAAGTAATAATATTAGCAACAATGCTGATAGCCTTTACTTCATATTCGCAAAATTCCTATTTGAAATTTAAAAATAGTATTATTGAGAAAGAGCTGATAGTCGGTTTTGGATTGACACAATTTCAAGGAGACCTTGGGGGAAGAAACCAAATTGGTAAGGATTATAGTTTAGCAGATATAGACATGCAGGCTACTTCGATTGGTGGTTTAATTGGTTTTCGCTATCGGTTTCATCGCTTTTGGTCTACATCGTTTACATGTAACGTAGGACTCTTGAAAGGTGATGATGCCTATACAGATGAGGTTATACGAAATTCAAGAAATCTGCACTTTAGGTCTATTATTGTAGACGCTAGCGCTCGGCTAGAGTTTATCGTTTTAGCTACTAATAAGCAAAAAAGAAACAAAGTCAAAAAACGTCTATACGTATTTAGTGGAATTGGGATCGCCTATTTTAATCCGAAGGCAAAATATTTGGATTCATGGGTTGCACTTAGACCACTTTCCACCGAAGGACAAGGAATGCCGGGAGGTATTGAAAAAACAAAACCTGTTTCAGCTACCATTCCACTAGGTATAGGGTTTACAGTTGGAATAGGGAAGAAATGGAAAATAGGTTTCGAGGGATCATATATAAAAACGTTTACAGACTACATAGATGATGTAAGTACCAATTACTATGATCCAAATGTTCTGGGAAGTCAAGTAGGAAGTGATGCTGCATATTTATCCAATCCAGCCAAAAAGAACGCAACATGGTTTGCACCTGGTCAGCAAAGAGGTTCCGAGCAAAATGACGCTTATTTCTTTGCTAACATAATCGTTTCTAGAACTTTAGGGAATAGGTATTGGAACAAGAGAGATGTAACTCATCATCAATTTAACGGTAAAAGAATTAAAAATTAAAATTAAAAATTATGTCTAAGAATAGTGTAAATATAATTATAGTTGGAGGGTTCAAAGCATTTGGTGTATATCGATCGCTTGCTAAAATGTATCAGAATGTAAGGTTTTTTCGGAATGAGAAAGACTGCTTAAAATCATTTGATTATTCCGTTGATATTTTAATTATTGATCAATCTTTGGAGATTTCCGATTTATTGATGGAAGTAAGAAATAGTTCTAAAAAAAGTCATGTTATCTATTTGTCTAATAGTAGGAAATTTATGCCTTTTCTTAAAGCGCTTCAAAAGGGTGCTAATGATTATATTTTGAAGGACTCCTATTTGTATTCCTCAGTCCGAAGAGCTGTAAGGCGAGTGATTAATAATAATAAGAATGGCCGATTTATAGATACCTGTGGATTAAAGAAATCGTATCCGATAAGATATAAATTAGCGAGTTGGACGCACAAGTTATCGTGAACAATTATAGATAATATCGTTAGGACTTTTAATGACATGGCTGAGTCTGTTGTTTATAAACGTCGTCATATTTCAACAGCTAACGTAACTTCTACTTTAGCAAATGATCTTTATTTATAAGAAAAATATGGCGGGTTCTGAAAGAAATTCACCTTGGAGTGTCTTTCTTATTTCATCAGCTCATAACATTAAGAGATTAAAAAAAGCTCAGTATTTCTACTGAGCTTTTTATTTTATGTCAATTCAATAAATAAATCTAGAGGTCATAAAAAACCCTGCATTACTAATTTACTCTTCTAACTTATGTTAGCTCTATAAATCTTTAAATTTTGATTTGCTCGTATGCGCTAATAGTCTTCTGGCAATGAATTTTTGAGGGCGTTTGTCGATTACTTAATCGAAACAATCACAAGGAGCATCAAATACAAATTTAATATTCGCAGAGTTTTCTATCCAAGACTTTTGAAAAGCAGGACTAAATTGAATTCCTGATAAATCAACAACTTTTAGATTTTTTAAATTCAGTAGCGAATTAGGAATTTTATAAATTGGCGTATCGTATAAATCCAAATAAATCAATTCCGTAGTGTATTCAATACATTCAGGAACATTCTTAAATAAATTAGCTCCTAAACGCAAGTATTTAATTGAGGCGATTTTACACAACTGAATTGGATAGTATTCAAGCTTATTTTTTTCCAAATTGAGATCTACCAAGTCTTTGAACTCGCTAAAGTAGTCAGGAAGAGAAGTAAGTCTGTTCTTTTTTAAGTTAAGTGATATTAATCGCTTAAAATTACTTAGCTCTTGAGGTAACTCGTCGAGTTTTTTTTTCTCAAAAGTGATGCCAAAAATGGTGTCTGGATCTGCTGCTAAAACTTCAGACCATTCGTACATTTTAACACTATCTAACGAATATTCTTGACCAAATAATTGATTAGCGAATGTCAGTAAAATAATTACGAATATTTTTTTCATCAATGTTTAATTGTTCTTTTAATTCAAAAAGTGAATCGAATTTCATCTCACTTCTAAAACGAGAGAGCAACTGAATTGTTATGTGCTCACCGTAAAGGTTTTCATTAAAATCGAGTATATGGACTTCAATGCAAATGTTGTTTTTTTCCATTCCAACAGATGGTCTAACGCCAATATTCATCATCCCTTCTTTTATTTGACCATTCGAAAGCAAAACGTTTGCAGCGTATACACCAAATTTTGGAATTAACTTAATTTCACTTTCAATGTCGATATTAGCAGTTGGATAGCCCAGCTCTCTCCCAATTGCTTGCCCATCTATTATCTTGCCAAACAGCTCGAAAGGTTCTCCCATATATTTACGCGCCAATTCCATTTCGCCCGCTTCAATCGTTCGACGAATTTTTGTTGAGCTAATATTAACCTCATCAACTTCTTCTGCGCTAATCTCAATTACCTCGAAATCATAAGTTTCACTAACATCTTGCAGGAATTTTATGTTCCCTTCTCTATTTTTCCCAAACTGATGATCATACCCAATCACCATCTTCTTAACATTAAGACGATTGACAAGATAGTCTCGCGTAAATTCTAGCGCTGAAAGACGTGAGAACTCAAGCGAAAAAGGATGAATAATAACATTTTGCAATCCCATCCTTCTCAGCTTATCTATTTTCTCAGCTTGAGTTTGAATAAGCTTGAGGCCATGACTATCAGGATAAAGTACCATTCGAGGGTGAGGGTAGAAAGTAAATAGAACAGATTCTCCACCTACCTTCTCTGCTTCTCGGTTCAATTGATCAATAATTTTCTGATGACCTAAATGCACTCCATCGAACGTACCAATTGTTAAAACTGGATTAGGAATCTCTAGAATGTCATCAAACCCTTTAAATACTCTCATTCATTGTTCAGTAGGTTACAAATTTAAAAGGAATATGTAAGTATTCAACCGACAAGTAATAATAATTGAAAAAAACAGCACAACTCTTTGAAATCAAGCTTTCTATGACGACCACAATAGATGGCCTCACTGATTCATCCTTAGTCATCCTTAGTCATCCATTTTAAGTCAAAAAAACCTTCAAATTAAGGATATGTTGGTTTTTCGTTATTTTTTATTGCGGAATACCATAAAAAGGGTATTTTTGCAGTAAGATTGCTCTTTATTTATAATTAATCTAAATAGGGGCTTTATAATTAATTGAGAATAAATGATAGTAGTAACAGATTCAGCAAAAGACCAAGCCCAGAAATTAATGAAGGAAGACGGGAAAGACGGTCTTTTCATTCGTGTAGGTGTTGAAGGTGGTGGATGCTCTGGCTTGATGTACCAATTGATTTTTGATAATGTAGAATCTGAAAGTGATAAAGCATTCGAGAACAATGGTCTTACCATCGTAGTTGATAAGAAAAGTTACCTGTATTTGATTGGCACCACTTTAGATTTCTCCGGTGGTCTGAATGGTAAAGGCTTTGTTTTTAAGAATCCAAACGCAGATAGAACATGTGGTTGTGGTGAATCATTCTCTATATAAATTATTAGTATGTCAAAGTATACGGAAGATGAATTAGCAAAAGATCTTGAAGTCCAAGAGTACAAGTATGGGTTCACTACAGATATAGAGTCAGATCAGGCGCCAATAGGTTTAAATGAAGATATTATACGCTTTATTTCTGCGAAGAAAGAAGAGCCTAAGTGGTTGCTCGATATTCGATTAGAAGCTTTTGAAGTATGGAAAGGCATGGTAGAGCCTGAATGGGCTCATGTGCAGTATACAAAACCTGATTTCCAAGCAATAAGATATTACTCAGCACCGAAACAATCAAAAAAATTCGAGAGCTGGGATGACGTTGATGAAGAAATGAAAATAACCATGAAAAAATTGGGGATTTCGTTGGAAGAGCAAAAAAGATTAACAGGAACTAACGTTGCTGTTGATTTTGTAATGGATTCAGTATCTGTAGGGACATCGTTTAAAGCAAAATTGAAAGAATTAGGTATCATTTTTTGTTCTTTTTCTGAAGCCGTCCAAGATCACCCAGAATTAGTTAGAGAACACATGGGAACAGTAGTCCCAACAAAAGATAATTTTTATGCAGCATTGAATTCGGCAGTATTTACTGACGGGTCTTTCTGTTATATCCCAAAAGGCGTTCGCTGTCCAATGGAGCTATCAACCTATTTTAGAATAAATGAAGGTGGAACAGGACAGTTTGAAAGAACCCTAGTTATTGCAGATAAAGGTTCTTACGTTTCTTACTTAGAAGGGTGTACAGCTCCTCAAAGAGACGAGAATCAACTTCATGCTGCAGTAGTAGAATTGATTGCTAAAGACGATGCAGAAATAAAATATTCTACCGTACAAAACTGGTATCCAGGAGATAAAAATGGTGTTGGAGGAATATTCAACTTTGTTACAAAAAGAGGTATTTGCGGTACAAATGCTAAAATTTCTTGGACACAAGTAGAAACAGGTTCAGCGGTAACATGGAAATACCCTTCATGTATATTGAAAGGAGACAACTCGATTGGAGAATTTTTCTCAGTAGCAGTAACAAATAACTTTCAACAAGCCGATACAGGAACGAAGATGATACATCTTGGCAAAAATACTAAAAGTACGATTATCTCTAAAGGAATTTCTGCCGGAAAGTCACATAACTCCTACAGAGGATTGGTTCAGATTCACAAAAATGCGACGAATTCAAGAAATTTTTCACAATGTGATTCCCTTTTGATGACGGATGAATGCGGAGCACATACTTACCCATACATTGAGTGTAAGAACAGTAGTTCGAAAATAGAACATGAAGCGACGACCTCTAAAATTGGAGAAGACCAAATTTTTTATTGTCTTCAGCGAGGAATTAGTGAAGAAAAGGCAATTGGCTTAATCGTAAATGGGTATTGTAAAGAAGTACTTAATCAATTACCTATGGAATTTGCCGTAGAAGCACAGAAATTACTATCGATTAGCTTGGAAGGAAGCGTTGGGTAATTTCGAAAGTAGTTGAACTATAATATTAAAAAAATACTGAAAAGGAAACTTTTCTAAAAAAAATAAGATGATTAAGATTAATGATTTACACGCTAAAATTGGCGAAAAAGAAATTTTAAAAGGACTAAGTCTAGAAGTTAAAGCTGGAGAGATTCACGCGATAATGGGGCCGAATGGTGCCGGAAAAAGTACTTTAGCATCTATTCTTGCTGGTCGTGAAGACTACGAAGTAACAGCTGGACAAGTTGATTTTCAAGGAGAAGATTTATTGGAATTATCAACAGAAGATAGAGCACGAGAAGGATTATTTCTTGCATTTCAATATCCAGTTGAAATTCCTGGCGTTTCTAATATCAATTTTTTGAGAACTGCTATTAATGAAATTCGTGAATACAACAAAGAGGAACCGGTTTCTGCTAAAGATTTCATGGCGATGGTCCGAGAAAAATCAGCACTCGTTGAATTGGATTCTAAATTAGCATCACGAAGTGTAAATGAAGGTTTCTCTGGTGGAGAAAAAAAGAGAAATGAAATTTTTCAAATGGCCATGTTAGCTCCCAAATTAGCAATACTGGATGAAACAGATTCAGGACTTGATATCGATGCATTAAGAATTGTGGCTAACGGTGTGAATAAACTGAGAACTTCAGAAAATGCTACAATTGTAATAACACACTATCAACGTTTGCTAGACCATATTGTTCCTGACTTTGTACATGTACTTTACGACGGGAAAATCGTGAAAACTGGAGGGAAAGAATTGGCTTTAGAATTAGAAGAAAAAGGCTATGACTGGATTAAAGCTGAGTTAGCAAACTAATAAGAAATTAAATATGTCTGTTGATTTAAATAGTACGCCGTTGTTTTTTTCTGAATTAAAGGAAACGATTTTACCTTTATCAGAGAATGAAAAGAAAAATTCAATCTCATTCTTAAATGAGAATAAATTGCCTACAACGCGAAATGAAGCTTGGAAGTATACACGCCTAGCTAAATTAGGGAAAAGTAAATTCATTTCATCCAACAGTGAATTAGAATCAATAGATCAATACAATATCGATCCGTCTGCTACGACATTGGTATTTGTTAATGGCTTCTTTTCTGAAGAATTATCAAGTAACGATTGTCCAGACAACCTTACGTGGTCATTATTATCACAAAAAAACAAAATAGAGGAAACTATTTCTGATGAAAGCGAATACTTTAATTGTTTGAATAGTGCGTTTTTGGTAGAAGGAGTTGAATTGAATATTGCGGATAAGGCAATAATGAAAAACCCAATTCAGATTATACATGTTTTAAATGGCGACGCAATAATTTCGAACTTTAGAATTGTAGTTAATGCTGGAAAATCTTCTGAAGCGTCAATAATTACTGGGTTCTTCTCGGAAAATGGTGACTCGCAGTTTTCTAATGTCATCTCTGAAATTAATGTAGCAGAGAATGCTAAATTAACAATGGATAAATTACAGTATGAGACCGAATCTACATTTCATATTAGTACTGAAAAAGTAAAACAAGCTAGAAATTCAGTTTTCACAATCAATACGGCTACCCTCAATGGTGGATTGGTAAGAAACAATGTTGTTGTTGATGTCGATGGAGAAAATTGTAATACGCATATGAATGGTGCATATCTATTGAAGAACAAGCAACATGTAGATAATCATACTTTAGTTAATCATAATGTTCCAAATTGCGATTCATTTGAGCTTTACAAAGGCGTGATGGATGATAAATCAACAGCTGTTTTCAATGGTAAAGTGATTGTTCATAAGGATGCACAAAAAATAAATGCCTTTCAGTCAAATGGAAATGTGCTAATTTCAGATGATGCAACCGTTAATTCTAAACCAGAATTAGAAATTTTTGCTGATGACGTAAAATGTTCTCATGGATCTACAACAGGGCAGCTTGATGATGAGGCCATCTTTTATTTGCAATGTAGAGGTCTATCAAAGAAGTCGGCTCATCAATTAATGGTTTCTGCTTTTATTGGAGAAGTTCTTGAGAAATTTGAGAACGAGAACGTCAGAACATACATCAACGGACTTTTAAAGTCTCGCTTTAATTGGGACTACGTTTCATAGTTAACTCGTCTTTAATTTTACTCTTCTAAATCGTTATTGAACTTTTTCAAGTTAATTGCAATTTCGCTTAATATAAATGCTCTTTGGTCATCCTTTTCAGGATTGCTTGTCATATAATTCTTTAAATGAGACTCACACTCCAATAAGTCTTCTTCCATAAAAGGACCTTCAAGATTCTCAATGATTGTTAGACAGTCAATTGCTTCAAGGAAAGATCCGTTAATAGCGATATCTACGAATTCATCTACATAACCGCTAAAATCAATTTTGGTATTCCAAATTGTTGAAAGCATCAATTGGCGAATTGAAATAAACTGTTTTTCATCAATTATTTGCATTATTTCAGAACGAGCATCAGAATCCTTTAAACTGCTGAATAATTCAAGAATTTCCTTGGTGTTGATTTCAGAAATATCACTTAAAAGAAGTTCGGCTAATGGTCGAATAACTGAAGAATCACCATTTGACTCGAATGATTTTATTGCTTTTGAAACTATTTTAGTATCACCGGAATTTAATTTCGAAAGAATCGTATTGATCTTTTGCTGCTTCTTTGTTTCTGTCATCTCAAGAATTTTAGACAAAACTAAAGTTAATACTTAAGAATAGATAAAACTTAGTGCAGTTTATTTAACTATTAATATCTTTGCCCTATGATTCACTGGCGATTTCTTTTATTTATCTGTTTATCTGTTTTACAGCTAAATTCATGCAGTATAGAAGAAGCTAGGAATCAAAAAAATAGAAAACTTGTCGTATTGTCCGACTATCTAGAACCGCAAGACAGCATCATTTTTAAATCCTTTAAAAGGCAACAAGACATTGATATTGAAATCATTCATCTGTCTACTGACAAAATGATAGGATTGACTAGAAATAAAAAGTATACAGCTGACGCTGACATTATAATGGTGAAATCAATATATGATGTGCATCGCCTTAGTCAACAATCAATTTTACAGCAGATAGTTTTTAAGAATGAGCTAAGTGAGAAGGGACGAAAGTACGTTTCTACTAAATACAATTATTTTGGTTTTGGAATAGACCCGTTTGTTAATGTTCATCAAACAAGCAAAAGAACATCAATGAACAGCGATCTTGTTAACAAGGATTTTATTAATTTATTAGATGACAAACAAAGAACTGTTTTCTTCTCTCCAATTCTCAAGAAAATGTCCCGCGTTAAATCAAAGCAATGGATAAAAAGGGTAATAAACCATTCAATCAACGACTTGTCTATATTAGATTCCAACAAGCAGATCAGTGTATTAACGACATATAGCGATTATAAGCAGAACAACTTGTATCGAAAGAAGGCGTTCAGTGGTTTAACTTTTCCAAATTCCACAAAAAACGGAACGTTTTACAACCTCAGAACTTTCGCAATTGTTGAACAAACTGAAAATTATTCCATGGCTAAATTATTTATAAAATTCTATTTACAAACAAAACAAAATCAAGAGTTAACAAAACAATTGTCTGTACTTCCACTACAGAAAAAAACGGATAGTTTCCGTGAATATAGTGTAAGACAGGATGAATTGATTCAATTTTTCACTTTGACGAATCGTATTTTAAACATTTTAAACAACGATAAATAGTGATTATGGGTTAAATATTGTGTTTTAACTCTGTAATTTGTACCTTTCGTAAAAAACATGAGTACATGTTAAGTAAAAAAGAGTTTTTAAATAATATATATGGGAAGGAACGAGTTAGCGTTACCCCAAAAAATTATCTGAAAAAAGTGAGCCTTGTATTGGTTCTATTGATAGTTGCTCTTGGTTCGATTAATCTTTTTATATTATTTACATTTGAAATAACCTATTTAAACCTAGGCTTTTTAGCGTTTGTCAATATCACTTTGGGATACAATTACTTCTCTTTAAGGAAGACAATAAAATCGACTATTATTAAAGGAGATACCTTAATTTTTAACTCGTTGGATAAAACGAGTAACGTCACAACATTGAGAAGCGTCAAAAATGTTTCTACAAAAACAATATTAGGGATTCAATGGACGAATATCGCCTATTCTTTTGACGGTGCTACTCGGAAAGCACGTTTCATCTCTAGGGCTAGTCGATTACCTTTCCGTCCTGAAAGCACGATGAAAGCGGCTATTAAAATGAGTATAAAAAGAAAGGCAAGTCTTAAGCCGGGTCCTGTATCTGTAAAATAAATCACAGTGTCTATCATTTATCTAGTTCTAACATCACTGTTAGAATCCATCAACCTACCCTCCTAGTCGAACGAGTAGTCCTCAAACCTAGGTTTACATGGTCTTTCAACTCGTGAGGTTTACCAAGCGGCTATTGTCACCAACAACCCGGTGAGCTCTTACCTCACCTTTTCACCTTTTCCAATCAAAGACTGGTAGTTTTCCTTTCTGTGGCACTATCTGTATTTTGAATAAACAAAACCCTTCCCGTTAAGAAGCACGACACTCTTTGCTGCCCAGACTTTCCTCTTTAATATTAAATTAAAGCGATAGACTGACTTACCTTTCTCCTACAAATTTACGATTTACTTTTTTAGAAATGAAGTTCTTGAGTGTTCGTCTTCAGATTTTAATACGAAAGAATACATTCCGTCTGCAAGAGCTGAAACATCAATTCCATTGTTTAATATTGTTATTTCTCCCACTTGAACTAGCTTTCCATCAACGGAAAATATATTGTATTCAGAATTAAATTGAATGTTTGTAATATGTATCAATTCGCTTGATGGGTTTGGAAAAATAGAAATTTCATTTCGCAATTCGTCTATTCCAGTAGAATTAATGTCTCGATATTCTATTGCCGTAACGGTCTGGTTTCCTAATACATCACTTGTGGTAATACGTAATATTGGTTCTTTTTCTCCTGCTGCGATCCATTCATACTGGTGACTGTCAGGAATTGGCAATTCAACCCATATTGGTATACCAACCTCAATCATTAAAGAATCTATTTCTGTGATAAAATGATCAATTCGCAGTGCATCAAATGTTCCATATGGAGTTGTGATACTTCCCCAGCCATCTACAATTGAAGAACGCTGCCTATATTGTCTCCAAATACCATTATAAATTGGATTCATATCTAGATTAAGGTAACCACGTGAATTGTAAACATCCCCATAGTTAAGTGGAAATTTGTAACGGGTTTCAATTGTATCCATTTTGAATGGCACTTCTGTACCACTAATTAATGCAGACATCCCTACCGAAGTAATTGAGTCGTTACTGTTCTTAGAAAATTGCTTGATGTCCGAGATTGTGATAGGTAAAAATTGTGACAACAAGTCAACAGGTATTGCATCCGAAGTTATGTGATTTGTAGCCTGATAGTTAGCAGAGGCAAAAGTCCCAAAAATAAAATCAACTAAAAAGGAAACTCCTGCCATAGTTGAATAGTCTCTAACTGACTGTCCGTCTGAAACTAAATAAGAGAAGTCCCATATTTGATCTGCCCCAGTAGAACCATAATCAATTGTAGCATCCGTAGCGTTTGTTAATGCTACTATGTCTCCCCCATCGGAAAAATCTGAATTTACAATTGTAATTTGTCCAAAACTAATAAGTGTGGTAAAAGAAAATAGAACAGTGAAATACTTCATGGTGTTTGTTTCAAAGGTAAAGATAAATCAACGTATTTCTACACCAAAGACTGTATTAAATTGCAAGGGAATATCATTTCCACCGGATTCACTTCTTACATTACAATTGATTGACGCTCCAATTTTGTATACTGGATAACCAGCATTGTTCAATCCATAATAATCAAATGCTGTAATTACAACTATAGATGAACTGTTATTTGCTCTTTCAGACTCATAAAGCACATTGGCCTTCTCAAACCTTACACGAAGGTTAAAATCTTGAATAATGTTATCGATTGTATTTTCAACTTCTGTGAAATCTTCAATAGTTCTAGTTCCCAGTGCTCCATCAAAAAGCATGCGCTTAGTTCTTTTAGCACCACTCATGTATTCAATTTCTGCCCTGACTTCAACAAATTCTTGCGGGATATTGAGCTCAATACTATCAGACACTCCATAAGACACATCGTTAATATACCAGGTAGTGCTCGTTACAACTCCCATGAAATCTTCAACACTTACAACTAGTAAGCTAGAGGCAGCATCAAAATTGTGACTGATCCCTAAATTGAAATCTCGGTCATAACCTAGAATTAATTTATTACTAACTGTTTGTATTGGTGAACCATCAGAAAAAGTAACATTAGCGGTTACGTCATAATGCCCAGGTTCTATAATAGAGTAACCTTCAGCACGGATTTCTCCATTTACAATCCATTCTATAGACTGGATGTTCGAAACGCTTGAGAACATGTTTTTAGATAAGGTTGCTAACGCTATTTGATTGAATTCTGAAAATGTTGGAGTCAATGAGATGTTTTCAGTGAAAACAATGTCATTATGATCTAGTTGACCACTGTAAATCCCAATTTCTAAACCGTTAATAGAGTTTGATAAGTTTCCAGAAACTACTTCTACACCGTTAGTCATATCGGTCCAGGTATGCATATATGAATCATTATCTCCTGCTATTAACTCAAAAGCTTCACCATTGAAAGTACCAGTTGTTGTAAAAATTGGACTGTTTGATGTTGGAAGTTCAATTTTTTCCTTCTTACAGGATGTAACAAAGATAAATATTGATGCTATTGATAAGAGAACTATTTTTGTCATTACTAATTACTTTTTAATGTTTTACGAAGAAATATCTGACCATCCACTGGGAGCGTATTATTTTCTCCATTAATGAATTTTTCGTAGACTAGAGGCTGCACTTGAACACCTATATTCATTCCTAAGGATAATCCATGACGAAATTGGTACGTGTATCCTAACATAGGCTTAAGACCAAAGCGATTAAGACCTTCGGTAAAACCATAGTGTGTCTCTACCGTTGAAGCACCATAAATATCATCTTCTCGTACATTAATTTTTGTTCCAAGAATATAAGAAGGACGAAGACCTATGTTGATCGTGTTATTACCAAACTGATATCCGACACTAAAGTCTCCTTCAATGGAAATAATTTCATCATACCTCAATTCATATCTAATTAATTGTGAACCGAAACCATATTCTTTAGCCTCACGAGTTAAAAGAAGATCATTGTGATAAGACCACATCCAGTTAATTCCAGTAATAAAAGTAAATTTTCCTTTATTACTTTTGGCTCCTACTCCAATCCCAAATGAATAAGAGATTTGATCAGATGGAGTAATCATTGATTGTGATAACCCACCAATTGCACTCACATAAAGCTGTGACCTGATTGGCATTTGTAGATTACGTGTATAAGATTCTATTTCACTATCATTCTTAGGGTAAACCGTCACCAAATTAAGTTGAAGAAGTTGACCTATTTTCACGTCAATTTCTTCAGGATTCGGCACCGATTCTTTTTCAGTAATAATAGCTAACCCATCAGATAGACTTGAAGATATATCGGTTTCTATTGTCAGTTTTTTATTAGCTATTTTAACGTTTGGATTAGAATTATCCGCTTTGTTTTCACGAGAATCTGAAGCACCTTTTACCTGCTTATTCTTATTCTCATGAA
>CAJQQA010000049.1 GCA_905480355.1 uncultured Flavobacteriales bacterium
AAAGAATCCTAAAGTTTCGGAGGCTCTAGAGCAATTTGTTAAAGAGAAGATACTTTCTGAATGATATTTACATCAATACACGGCAGGGATTTGAAAATGAGAAACCCCACTAAATACTTAATCAAGTGGGACAATAAATGTAGAAGCAAGATACAAAAAAGAGTAAAAGACCTTCTACGCAAACATTGGCTTGCAGATGTTGTATTTGAAGAGTTTCCTGTTCTTGGTTCTAGGATGACTATTGACTTCTATAATGCGAACAAAAAAATAGCAATAGAGGTTGACGGTGGTCAGCATTATAAATACAACAAGTTTTTCCATGCAAATGACAGACAGAAATTTCTGGAACAATTAAAAAGAGATGAAACAAAAGACAACTTCTGCGAAATGAATAAAATAAAACTTATAAGAATCATAGAATCAGATAAACTAGATGATAATTTATTAAAAACACTAAAAATTATATGAATTCAAAAAAACAAACAAAACAAGATTCTTCTATACCAGACAGTCTTCTCACTCGTCTTTATGACAGTACTGGATGCATGTCTTTTGGTACAAAAGGATTTCTACTTTTTTATGTTAATGACCAAGGCAATCCGTCTGTTTTTTCTAATACAAGCAACACCTGTATAGATATGGCTCTCCATAAACTCGTAGAGCTTTATATGACACAACCACAAAGACCAAACGATAACCTATGAAAATTTTACTTATAATTGCTTTTATTTTAGCTGTTAATACTTCTTGCTATTCTCATTGCAGAAATTCTTGCTCCCAATATACATACAGGCCACCATCGACTGGGTTTTTGCCGTGCGGTTGTAGTTATTACTTAAGAAAGAAATTTGTTGGCTGGGATTGCAACAGGAAGCCAATCTATCGCTATATTAAAATAAGTTCACATAAACGTTGTAGGGAAAGACATTATATGCATAATAGATATCAACCAAGATACTACCTCCCGACTTATAAAAAACCACAAAAAAGATAAATTTAAATAATGATATTTTCATATGAAATAGAAAAGAAGGTTTTAAGCGGACTTTTGCAGCACCCCGAAAAGTGGGAGGAGGTTTCTTCCTTTCTTAATGATTCCGATTTTTACAGTGAAGATTCTAAGGTAAACATTTCTATATTTAAACTTATAAGAAACGCTCTTGATAACGCAGAAATTATAGATGAAACAATTCTTATTCAAAGACTAGACCAGCTTAAGGTTTCTTTTCCAGACAGTATAGATATTTCTGAATATGTTTTTTCTTTAGCTTTCTACAAGATAAGTGATGATATATTCATTTCGTCAGTCAAGGAACTTAAAAAATATACAGCAAGAAGAGAGATATATAATTCTTGTAAGGACGTTGCTTCTTTTGTAAAGAAGGCTGACCCAAGCTTAAAATATGGAGAAATAGTTGAGAAGGCTGATAAAATTTATAACGACAGTATACAAAAGTTTGAAATATCAGACTCTGGCCCTGTGGATTTATTTGGTATGATGGAGGAAGTTGTAGAAGAAAGAGGAAATAATCCTGTTACATTTTTTGGCTTAAGAGGTCCCCATAAAAGATTAGAAGAAATTTATGGTTCTTTGCTTTTGGCTGGGAACATAACTGTTGTTGTCGCTCGGTCTGGAGTAGGAAAAACTCAGTTTTGTATGGACTTCACAACGAAAGCAGCGGCTTTGAATAACAAAGTGCCAATCCTTCATTTTGACAATGGAGAGATGAGCGAGGAAGAACTGATATACAGACAGTGTTCTGCTATATCTGGAATTCCAGTATGGTTGCTTCAAACTGGAAAATGGAGAACGTCAACCTATGGAGATCTTACTCAAGAACAAGTTGTATCTAAAGTCAGATCTGCTTGGAAGAAAATTAAAGGCATTCAGTTTTATTATGAAAATGTAGCTGGGATGTCTGTTGATGAAATGTGTTCTGTTTTGAAGAGATTTTATTACTCAAAAATAGGTCGGGGCAACCCGCTTATTTTTAGTTTTGATTATATCAAGAGTGATTTTAGTAACCTAGGAAAATCTGATGGCTGGCAACAAGTAGGTCGTATGGTTGATAGTTTTAAACAAGCTATCCATAAAGATTTGTGTTTTGATGGCAAGCCTTGTGTCTCTATGATAACCTCAGTTCAGTCAAACAGGCTAGGCATTACAACAAACAGGCAAGCTGGTAGCATTGTCGATGACGAAAGCGTAGTATCCCTATCCGACAACATTACTCAGTTCTGTTCTCACTTATTTCTTTTGCGTAAAAAAGTTGCAGAAGAAATACATGAAGAAGGAGATAGTTTTGGGACACATAAATTAATCAATTTGAAGTCTCGGCATATGGGAAAGTCAGCCTTAAGGGGAATAAACCCAGTCAGGATGCCAGACGGAACTAATAAAAATAATTACCTTAACCTTAAGATAGAAAACTTTAATATAAAAGAAGTTGGAGATTTACAAGACTACGTTGACTCAGTCAATAATGCAGACGTAGGAGTAGTTCAGAACGACGTACATGACGATATACCAAATGCATTGTCTACATGACCGATTACAAGAAAATATTAGAAGATCTAGGCTACAGGTTAAAAGACCACGGTTCTTATTGGAGAACTAATGCATTATATAGATCTGGAGACAATGCATCTGCAATTCAAATTTATAAAGATACAGGGGTGTGGAAAGACTTCGTAGAAGATACTGAATTTCTACCTTTTCAAGCTCTACTGGAAAAGACTTTAAACACAAAAGATCAGTCCATACTTAAGCCCTATCTAAATAATACCTCTTTAAACACATTAAGCCGCCCATACCAAAAAAAACTTTTGAAAGAAGAAAAAACATATAGTCGAGCGGCATTGTCTAAGTTGCTGCCCCATTACGATTTTTATTTAGACAAGGGTATATCTCAATCTACATTAGAGAAATTTAATTGTGGTTTGGCTATGTCTAATAAAATGTATCAAAGAATGGTCTTTCCTGTCTTTCGCTCTGATGGAAAAATACATGGGTTTTCTGGCAGGAAAATAACAAATGACAAAAAACCAAAATGGCTTCATGTTGGAAGGTGTTCTGATTGGTTTTATCCTTATTATTCTGTTAAAGAAATAGAGAAAGAAATTTTATCTAAAAAAACCCTTCACGTAGTTGAATCCATAGGGGATTGCCTGTCTCTCTATGAGAGCGGAGTAAAGAATGTCTTAGTGTCTTTTGGTCTAAACATATCTCCAAAATTCATCTCAAAATTAAGCGTGATGCCAATTGATAAGATATTTGTTTCTTTTAATAATGATTTTAATTCAGAAAGGAACAGAGGTTTTGAGGGCGCTATTAAATCAATATTTAAACTTTCAGATTGCACTGATTTTGAAAAGATATATTTTGCTCCGCCAACAAGCAACGACTTTGGTGAAATGACAAAAGATGAAATTTATGATTACATAAAACATTGTAATTCTTTAGAACACGAAAAGTCTTCTTCTTCTGTTATATCTATTGCTGGAGAAATGGAATCCCGTGGAATAAACAAATCCTTTTCTTCTAACTTTAAAAAATACAAGAAAACATACAACTTTAATTATGGAAACATTTAACAAACCTCTATCCGCGTCTAGAATTAAAACACTTCAAATGTGTTCTTGGCAGTACTGGTCTAAATATCATTTACGCTTGCCAGATAAATCCAATCACGGGTCTCTTCGTGGAACAATTTGCCACGCAGTATTCGAATTACTAGGAAATCCAAAACACAAACACCATTATACAAAAATAGTCAAAAAGCAAAACATTCAAGCCTCACCTCCAATTGATCGGATGGTTTTAGCTTATTCTAAAAAGTATGGCATAGATGATTTTGAAAATCTAGACCTTGTCAATCAGATGATATTAGAGGGTTTGAATTATGACTTTTTTGGAGATAAAGATGGTAAGCCGACAAAAGCTATATCAGAAGAAAAGTTTGACATAGCCGTTAATGAAGACGGCAAGTCTTACAGAATTCTTGGCTTTATAGACAAACTTTATTTATTCAAAAGAAAAAAAACAGCCCTTATTCGAGATTTTAAAACATCCAAAGCTATTTTTGCTGGCAAGGAATACGAAGACAACATGCAAGACCTAATGTATTGTCTGGCAATTAAACATCTATATCCAGAATATATCAAAAGAAAGATGGAATTTCTTTTTTTGAAGTTTGATTGTAATAACGAAGGTTTGCTTGAAATGGAGCCAATTGATACCGATGAACTAGAAGGGTTTGAGTATTTTCTAACCGAAGTTCAAGAAATTATTAATAATTTTAATGAGAAAACAGCAAAGAGTAATTTGGCTTATGATAAAGGTTACCCTAAGAAGGAGGATGGGTTTGCTGGGAAGATCGTATGTGGTTTCGCCGATTACGCTGGTAAACTCAAAAAAGACGGCACCCCAATGTGGCATTGCCCTTTTAAATTTGCCTTTGATTATTATCACCTGCTTGATAAGGATGGAGAGTTTGTTTCTTCTTCTTACGATGCTGAATCCTTACAGAAAAAACTTGACGATGGAATAGGCAATGAGATAAAAAAACTCAGATATAAGGGTTGTCCAGCTTTTAGGGTTGACAACGTTAGTAATCTGCTTTAACATCATGTCATGATACCGCTATTTAAAAGTCAATTTAGCATTGGCAAATCTATTTTGTCTGTTGATGATATTGTCGACATTGCCAAAGCCAAATCGCTGGAAGAGGTAGTCTGTGTGGAAGATTCTTTTTTTGGGTTTAGATCTTTGAAAAGAAAACTTTCAGAAGAAGGTATAAAGTTTGTTTTTGGTATTAGGTTATCCGTCGTTCAAGACTCTAAGGATTGTGATTTGCGTCCCAGTAAGCTTATATTTTTTGCAAAAAACAATGACGGTATAAAAACTATAAGATCTCTGTATACCGATGCCCACACAAGTGATAGTGGGTCACTTTCTCTTTCTGATTATAAAAAATCATTCTTTAAAGATGTATTGGTTTCCGTTCCTTTCTATGACTCTTATATTTACAATAACATTTTCATGTTTGGACTATCGGAGTTGTCTTTGCAAGGTATTGAACACAACTATTTCGTTGAAGAGAATAATCACCCATTCGACTTCCAAATTAAAAGAGTTCTTGATTCTTTGGGAGTAAAAACCACCAAATGTAAAAGCATTTACTACAAAAGCAAAGAAGACTTCCATGCTTTCCAGATGCACAAGGCTATATGCAGTCGAAGAATGGGGAGAAGCCCTACTTTTTCAAGCCCTAATTTAAATGATTTTGCTTCTGATGAATTTTGTTTAGAATCTTATGTCGAAAACAGATAAAAAACTTGACTAGTTGTTACTTTATGTTATTCTTTAACCATAGTAATGCTTACATACGATCAAAAATACATAGTCTTCGATACAGAGACAGAAGGATTAAATTTGCACTCATCGAAGCCTTGGCAGATCGCTTGGATTGTTTGTCAAGGCTATAAGGTTATAGAGACGCACAATAGGTTTTTGGATTTTAAGGATTTAGAAATTCCTAAAATAGTACAAAAATTAACAGGCTTTTCTTGGGATACTTATAACAAGAAAAAAGAAGATCCAGAAACTGTCCTTGCTGACTTTGAGGAGTATTTGTATGATCCCCAATATAAAATAATAGGGCAAAACCTATTAGGCTTTGATGTTTATATGATAGCAGAACTCCAAAGAATGTTTGGAAGAAAAAGAGACTTTACATATTTTGATAGAATTTATGATACCAGAGCATTAGGAAAAGCTCATAGAGAAGGTCTGGAAAAACCAAAAGAAAACTTCCTTAGTTGGCAGTATAAAATAATAAACGACAGAAGTTTAAAGTCAAAGGTTTCTCAAATTCAACTGTTAAAGTATTTTGGAATTGATTTCGAAGAAGAAAAGTTACATGATGCCCTTTATGATATTGAGATGTGCTACCAGATTTTTTGTGAACTTAAAAAAGCAATGAACTTATGATTTTTAAAGATTTTACAGATTATGACGATTGCGAGCCAGCTGGAGTAGAGCTACCTAAGACACCAGTCAACGAAAAAGTTCTTTCTGGTATTGGATTGGGGCTTGAAAGCTCTAATAAAGAGATTATGATTGAACTCGCAAGAAAGGGTTTAAGAGACAAGGGTATTACTAAATTTAAAAACAAAGACGTTTATTTTGATAGAGCGAAATATGAACTTGAAATTCTTGATGAGTTAGGTTTTACTGATTATATCCTTTTAAATTGGGACGTATTAAATTATTGTCACGAAAACAACATACCAACTGGTGCTGGTAGGGGCTCTGCAGCGGGATCATTAGTGCTTTATCTACTCGGAGTTACAAACATAGACCCAATCCCTCACGATTTGTTTTTCGAAAGATTCGTTTCTAAGAGCAGGGCTAAAAAAGTTATAGACAAAAATGGCAAGGAGTTTTTGGTAGGCAGTCTTCTTCCAGATGTTGATTCTGATATTTCTTATGAGAAACGACAACAAGTAATTAAATATATTGAAGAAGTACACAAAGGCAAAACTGCCAAAATATTAACGTTCAATACATTTAGTTCTAAGCTGTGCATTAGAGAGGCTACCAAATATTTTGATGGAGCTAAGGAAGAAGAGGCAGGAAGGGTTAGTGATATGATACCAAAGCTTCACGGGAAAGTATTCTCCCTAAACAAAGCAGAAGAGGAAAGCGAAAAATTTGCAGACTGGGCTGTTAAACACAAAAGAACATTCGAAAACGCTTTAAAAGTAGAGGGTCTAACAAAAAATGCTGGGGTTCATCCTTCTGGTATCGCAATTTGTTCTACAGATATTGGTGATGTGGTCCCGCTTCAAAAAACAAAAGATGGGGATTTAGTTACTGCATACGATATGAATGATGTCGCAGACTTAATGGTTAAGTTTGACATCTTAGGATTAAGAACATTGACTATCGCTCATAAAACATGCCAAAAGATAGGTTTAGAATTAGAACTGGTAGATGAAGAAGATAAGTTTATTTATGATACCCTCCAAAACTTCAACCATCCAGTTGGGTTGTTTCAAATTTCTGCAGAAACAAACTTTAGGGTATGCCAAGAAGTTAAGCCCAACAACATCAATGAGTTATCTGACGTTGTAGCGCTTGCAAGGCCTGGGGCCTTGCAATTTCTAGACGAGTATATCAACCAAAAACATGCGCCAACAGATCTTAATTTGCAGAAAGATTTAGATGAGATATTGTCTTGGTCTAATAATGTTATTCTTTATCAAGAACAATTAATGCAGATTGCCAACAAAGTATTTGGCTTTACTTTGGACGAGGCAGAAACCTTACGAAGAATAGTAGGAAAGAAAAAAGTCGATGAGATGCCAGAATGGAAAGAGAAGGTGTATAATGCTGGTTTAGAAAAGAATCTAGACGAACTAATATGCGATTTTTATTGGGGGGCATTAGAAGCTTCCGCAGATTACTCTTTTAATAAGTCTCACAGTTTTGCTTATGCCAACCTAGCTGCGAAGACTGTTTACTTAAAATACAAATACCCCAAAGAATTCTTTTTATCTGTTCTTGAATCTTCTGAGTTCGAGCCAGAACCTCTGAAAACGGTCAACGATGTAAACGAAGAGCTTTGCGATTTCGGGATATCACTACTTCCCCCAAGTCTTTTTAAATCAGATATAAACTTTAAGATTGAAGGTGCTAATATCAGATACGGCTTAAATAGTATTAAGGGTATTTCTCTTAAGGCGCTTGAGAATCTAGTGGACTTTAGAGGGGTTGAGTTCGATAACAAATATCAGGTTTTTGGAGCAGCAAAAGAATGTGGTATTAATATATCTGTTCTAGCAGCCTTAATTCAGGCTGGAACTATGGATGATAAAACGGACAACAGAAGCAGATTAGTTCTTGAAGCCCAAGCATTTAACTTATTAACAGACAGAGAAAAAAGAAATTTTATTAAAATAGGAGAAAGGTTTGGCTATGATATATTGAACTCTATAGCAGATGTTGTTGATTCAAAAGTTTTGGGAGACGACAATAAACCTATAATTTCAGAGAAAAGATTTGAAACATTCAAGAGAAACTTTTCAAAATATAGAGAGATTTACAATAAGAACAAAAGCCACGAAAAGTTTACAAACTGGTGGTATGAAAACAATCTTCTTGGTTATAGCTATTCGTATTCTCTTAATGAATGTTTCGAGGCAGATTACGGCAGACTAGAAACACTTAAAGAAGTTGGACTTTTAAGCTCAACTGATAAATTCAAAGCTGTATGTCAGGTCAAAGATTTTTTTACAAGAATATCTACCAATGGCAATAAATATATGATGATAGAGGTTTCTGATAATACCGCCTCAACAAAGTTGTTATTAATGGACAACCAAAGAGAAGACAAACTTTCTAACTTCCTTGCTAAAAACAAAATTAAAAAAGAGGACATTATAATTATCAACGCTACAAGAAGCGACGGAGGTACAAGTTTTGTTGACACCATAAAAGTGGTAGATACAAAAATATTAATGAAATCAAGAGATATAAAGAAAAAATGAATTTAAACCTTTTTACGCCGCAAATACGTTCTGTGATTCAAGAATCAGAAACTGCTTGCATAAATATGCACAGACACTGTCTTGATATTGATATATTTTTTGATTGTTTTCTCGACGATCTTAGCCTGTCTTGTTCAAAAATAATAGAAAAATACAAATTAAAGGATGCTTTATATAAGGCTAGTGACTCTGTAATAGAAAGAAAAAAGCAGAACAAGAACTGTTCAAAAAAATATGACAAGGCTTTATCTGGCTTTTTTAATAATTGCTGGGAATCGGCCCAAGAGATGTTTGGTTTTGATTATATCCCTCCAGAAATTGTATTCTTAAACTTTCTAGATGTTGACATCGCTCCAAAAGCTGTAAGAGATGTTATTTTAGTTGACGAGGACCTTGTTCAAAACCTTGTTAGCGAGATAACCTTTTCCTTGAGTGACGTAGATATATCTTTAATTGAGTCCATTGGTTCTATTGAATCTCAAACACCATTATCTAGAGACAAAGAAATTATTGATATGTTTGAAGAAAATGAGGTGCTTTCTCAATTTGCTGAAAACTTAAATATAAAAGCAGTAAACAATAAGTTTGATAAGATTGTTGATTTTGACGATAAAATATCTGAGATCTCAACAGTTTTATGTCGCAAAAAAAAGCCCAACGTAATATTGGTAGGAACAGCTGGAACAGGAAAAACTTCTCTTGTAGAAGGTCTCGTTAATAAAATTGTAAACGGAGAAGCTCCAGAGCTTTTGTCTAATAAAGTTATATATTCTGTTAGCTTATCTAGCATGGTTGCAGGAACAACTTATCGTGGTCAATTTGAACAAAGACTAGAAGAGTTTGTTAATGAGGCTAAAAAATATGATAATGTTATTCTTTTTATCGACGAAGTCCATACTCTTGTCGGGGCAGGTGGCTCAGGAGGCTCCAAGGAGTCTCTAGAGGCTTCAAACATTCTAAAGCCAGAACTAGCTCGCGGAACCATCAGCTGCATAGGAGCGACTACTATTAACGAATACAACGCTACAATTAAAAAGGACAGCGCTCTGGATAGGAGGTTTGAGAGGGTCACAGTCAGGGAACCTTCTAAATTTCAAATGCGTAAAATATTACCTACGATAACCTCTTATTACGAAGAGTTTCACCATGTTACCTACTCTAAAGAGTTTATTGATAGTGTGATTGATTATTGCGAGAGGTTCAGTCCAAACAAACATTACCCAGATAAAGCTGTTGATGTTGTTGATCATTGTGGGGCGCAAGCTAAAGTGAGCCATTTCGAACTAAATCCAGAAATGAAAAAAATGCAACTTGAAATAATCAAGCTAGCAAAAGAACAAAAAAATCATGATGTTTTATTGTCAGAGTTCGAAAAGAAAATATCCGACTGGTCTAAAAGAAAGGAGTCAAAAAGGGCGGAGGTAAAAGTGGATCACCTTGAATCTTTTTTCTCAAGAAAGGCTAGCCCCCTTTCAGATAATGTATTTTTAAATGAGGTTTTTTCAGATATAGTTAAAAATACATTATCTGAAAGGGGGCTAGCCTTTCTTGAGAAAAAAGATTCAAGGTGATCCACTTTTAGATAATGTATTTTTAAA
>CAJQQA010000050.1 GCA_905480355.1 uncultured Flavobacteriales bacterium
CTTATTTCTGCGAAAAATGACAACAGCCTTGAGCTTCTAAAAAGCAGCATTTTAGAAAAAACGATGCTTAATAATTTGAATGAAGATGAAACTATTGTAACAAACGCTCGACATTATGATGCGCTAATAAAGACAGGCTTGTCTTTAGAAAAAGCGAACGATGGAATTTCGTCGGGAATTACCTCTGATTTTATTGCAATGGACATTCGACAAGCAATGTATGAGCTAGGAATAATTACGGGAGACATTTCAACAGATGATTTATTAGGAAACATTTTCAGTAAGTTTTGTATCGGCAAATAACTGTAACATGCTGATAAACAAGGAGTTGGCACGGTCATAACACACAATATAATAGAACCTATTTTGAAGGATTAACGTTTAATCTAAACGCTGATGCGTTTGATTAAAGTTAAAATTTATTTCGGAGTAAGGACTTGCGAGGTTGAATGATTTATCATTCGAAGCGAGATTTAAGCAATGGAGTATAGGTAGTGTTGTACACATTCTTTCACTTTTCTCTTATTAAGTGATACCACTTTATAATATCACGTACTTTAGAAGTGTCAAAAGAATCCTATTTTTGATAACGCAACCGCAAAAATCACAATCAAACCTCCCATTAGAAGACCCAAAAGAACTAATATATAGAGACGAGCCTTTGATTGATAATAGGACGTAACTCCTTGAAGATCTTCTTCGAGAACCGTTATATTACCATCTGATAGGGTAATACTATCTACGAAAATATGGGTTTGTCCAATATAAGCTGCATTAGGTCCCGCTATGTTGCGAAGGTTAATGTCTTTCCCTTTTGGTTTTTTTTCAAGTATCTTGTAGACTTCAGAATAACGTGAATTGACAGGAACTATTTCACCAGAAACACCTTTTGCTTGTCCATTAATTGATCCGTTGATGTTCAATTTAGTTAATTGGAATACTGTATCTCTATAATGAATAAACGCCTTGTTGTTTTTCATTTTTTCATTTTCAGCACTAATTCTTGTCTTTGCTAATAAATTCCCTTCACTTTTCTTATATTGAATTGAGTTGTAAGCTAAAGAGCATGAGAGTAATTGCAAGCAAAGTAATGCAAGGGATAAATTTTTGAACCAACGAATGATTTTCATTTTCATAATGAGCATTTTATTTGAATTAACTCAACTCAGACTAATTTAGTGAAAGTACTCAATTACAGTCTATTTATTTATGTATCAGTATTTTTCCCCATTGTGCAAAACGATTAGGCTAAAATACTTAAAAACGGTCTGAGTTGGCTTATCGATTTTAGCTGATGTTATGTGTATTAATCTGGTTTAGAGGCATAAATTTCTGATTTAGGACCCATTTGAATTAAGTTTATTTATCTTGGCGTAATAATCTACTAATATGAAATTTTTTAATTTACTGGTATTAATACTAATGATTGGTTGTTCAACTGTTGTTAAAGCTCAGCCTGGGGCAATATACTCCGGTGGGCTAACTTTTCTTCCTGACGGAGTTGGAGTGCCGTACATTTCAACTATGAACTTGACCGACTACCCCGGTATTCAAATCAATTCTTTGAATGATTTGGAAATGATTTATTTGTCAATGGAACATTCCTATATAGGCGATTTAGAGGTTATATTAGAATGCCCAAATGGTTCTCAAGTTACATTATTAAATTATTTTGACCCTGGGTTTATAGTAGGGGGATGCTCTAATGCTCCAGGAACAGCCATAGGAAACGACAGAGATATTGGTGGAGGTCAACCAGGAACCCCTTATTGGAAGTATTACTTCTCAGAAACCGTTAACACTTTTGGTACAATTTGCGATGAAAATGGTTTAGGTAATACCATTGTAAATGATTATGGCCTCACCACCATGAATCCGAATGGAATATATCTTTCAGATGGGCCCATGAGTGCTCTTGTAGGTTGCCCCCTGAATGGAACTTGGACAATCACAGTTCAGGATAATATTGCTATTGATGATGGCTATATTTTCGAATGGGGATTAAATGTAGACCCTTCTTTATTGGGCCATTCCGGTCAGATATTTCAAGATTTCGATGAAAACTGTACGGTTGATAATTTTGAAGCAGGAATTGAAAATTTATATGTTTTAATAAATCCTGGGAATTACATAGTAGAAACAGACAACGTTGGTGCATGGTATATTGACAACTTACCTATAGGAACCTATACAGCAACGTTAGACACTACAAATTCCTGGGTCGCAACATGTTCACCATCGGTATCTTTTACAGTGACAGATCCAAATGTATTTGTCGAAACGACACCTGTGGGTTTAATCAACGAAAACCCTTGTGTAGAACCTGATGTGTCTGTTTTTACATCTACATTGACCAATTGTCAAAATGAAGTTGTCTATGTTGATGTTTGTAATCAAATTACTGCAACGGATATTATAGATAGTGCATGGGTGGAGGTCCAACTTGATTCTTTGATGAGTTTTGTGAGTGCCTCAATTCCTCATATTGATTTAGGTGGAGGATTATACAGTTTCTTTGTTGATGACCTTTATCCTGATCAATGTGCTAATTTTACAATTAATGTATTTATTGATTGTAATGCTACGCTAGGAATTACTTTATGTACAGAAGCAAATTTGTATCCTGTAGAAATATGTTCTTTAGACACAATTCCGAATACGAACATTCCTGGTGTAGAGCCTTGTACTTTACCATGGGATAATTCAAGTCTAGAAGTGAACGGATGGTGTCAAAATGATTCTGTTTATTTTTCTATTTATAACACCGGAGATCAAGGTTTTGATGATATGGAGTGTTATGCACCAGTCATGGTTTACCTTGATGGTATTTTGGTCTTCTTTGATTCTATCATGATACAAGGAGGAGAAACGGTTTATTATTCGTTTGCTGGAAATGGTCAAACATGGATACTGACAGCTGATCAACATCCTTTACATCCTGGGAATTCAAACCCAAATGCTCACGTTGAATTATGTGGAAACATGGCTAATTGGACACCTAACCTTGTTAATAATTTCCCTCAAAATGATGCTGATCCTGTGGTGGATATTTATTGTGGTGTTGTTACTCAACCTTATGATCCAAATGATAAACAAGGCTTTCCAAATGGACTGACAAGTAATCATTATGTTGAAACAAATCAGCAAATGCAATATTATATTCGATTCCAAAATACAGGAACGGATACAGCTATTACTGTTATAATTAGAGATACCTTAGACCCTAACCTAAATGTGTTTACCGTTGTTCCAGGAGTATCAAGTCATCCTTATGAATTTAAGGTGTATGGGCCAAGTGTTCTTGAATGGACATTTGAAAATATAATGCTTCCTGACAGCATAGTTGATGAACCGGGGAGTAAAGGTTTTGTTTCATTCCATGTAGAGCAAGTACCTAACCTTGCGCCGGGCACGATTTTTTATAATGATGCTGATATTTATTTTGATTTTAATCTTCCGATTATTACGAATGAAACTTTTCATGAAATACAAGATGATGCCTTTTTTGGGGCTTTGTCTGTTGAATCAATCACACCAGATAATGGCACAATAAAAGTTTATCCTAATCCTGCTACTCAGATGATAAATATTCATTCGGAAAACGGCACGATAGATGTGATTAAATTATATGATATAAGTGCTAAAATGTTGAGGTCAATAGAAGGGGGAAGTGTAGATAAGCAAATTGACACATCAGACCTCGACAATGGAGTATATATAATTGCAGTAAAAACGATAAAGGGCTACACAAGTGTAAGAATGATTAAGCAGTAGTCATCATTACACATAACGGTTCTCAGCTAGAAAGCCGTAAGGAATTTTTACCGAGATTGTTTCTAAAGTTAAGAATAGGTTTCTACCAAAAT
>CAJQQA010000051.1 GCA_905480355.1 uncultured Flavobacteriales bacterium
GAGATAGAAGATGCAAAAGAAGAGTTTCATCTTGATTTGAAACAGGTTGAGTTTGTTGATATTGACCTTACTAAGCTTAATGAGTCGAATGGTCTTAAAGTTGAGGCTTTTATTCAAAGGGCTCAATCAAAGTTTAAAACATCTGACAAGTCTGTTCATGCGTCACTAGATGCTCAATTTGTCTTTAACCTCATCAAGAACCAAGACACTACTTTTTTAAAGCACAAACACATTTGGCTTAAAACCGAAGTAGATTTTTATAAATCTAACAATCAACTCAAACTCCAACCTACTGAAGTTCATTTAGAAGGCGCAGAATTTAACATGGAAGGTGAAATTGATTTTGATAACGACCTCTTTCTCGACCTTCTCTTTACTGGGCAAAAGAGGAATTTCGATTTATTGATTGCAATGGCCCCAGAAGAGCTAGCTCCAACGTTGAAGTCATACAAAAATGAGGCAGATTTATTTATACAAATAACAATTAAAGGTTCCTCTCTAAATGGTAAGCGGCCAGATATTAACGCACTATTTAAATGCCAAAAAGGGAAGATTATGAACCCTGATAACAGTCGGTCAATAAATGAGCTTAGCTTTTCTGGCAACTATAGTAATGGAAAAGAAAGGCGGCCTGAAACAATGGTGATTAAACTCAATGAGTTTAGCGCAAAGTCAGGAGACGGGGCAGGTTTGGTAAAAGGCTCATTCTTTATCTATGACTTCGGGGCCCCTAATATTAAATTGAACGCCACGACAGAAATAGAGCTGGGTTTTATTCAAGAGTTTTTAAATTTAGAAGGGTTTAGTGGTGTGGGGGGTAAGCTGAAACTTGCGCTTAATTTTCATGATGTTATTGATCTAAAAAATCCACATCACACCATATCAAAATTGAACGAAAACTATGATTTAAGTTTAATTATTGAGAATGCAGGGTTCAAGCATAGCGCCATAGATTTACCAATAAAAAAGCTTGATGTTGATATTGAAATGCATGGCCATGAAGCAAAGATTGAAAAAGCAGACATCTTTATTGGAAAATCCGACATTCATATTTCTGGGAAAATAGAAGACCTTCCAGCCATCATCCATCACACAGATGTTCCCGTTGACACCCGCCTAAGTATTTTAAGTAATAAAATCGACTTATTCGAGCTAACAGGTTCAGATTCTACCGCAATTAATGAAGAAATAACCAGTCTGGAAATGGTTTTTAACTTTAAAGCGAGTGCTCGTTCCTTCACAGAGTCTAAGTACCTTCCTAAGGGTGAATTTTTTATTGAGGACATGCATGCCAATTTAAAGCATTATCCGCATAGACTTCATGATTTCCATGCAGACATTATAGTTGAGGACCAAGACCTTGTTGTTAAAAATTTAACAGGAATGATTGATAAAAGTGACTTCCATTTTAATGGGAAACTAGAACATTATGAAAAGTGGATGGATGAAGATCCTGGAGGGGATTCTAAAGTTGAGTTCGACTTGACCTCGAAAATGCTGCAACTTGAGTCCTTGTTTAGTTATGGCGGGGAGAACCATGTTCCCTTAGATTATAGACATGAAGAGTTTGATGACCTCCGAATACATGGGAATATGGACTTACATTTTGACCATTCTTTTCGTTCTGTAGATTTAATAATCGATAAGTTTGAAGGTAAAATGAAGGTTCACCCTTTACGGTTTGAAAACTTTGAGGGCCGTGTGCATTATGAAGATGACCACCTCATTGTCGAAGACTTCCACGGTAGGTTTGGTCACTCTAGCTTCAAAACAACTTTACATTATTATTTAGGCGAGGATGAGGTTGTGAAAAAAAGGGATAATCATTTTGAGCTTTTTGCTGATCGTTTAGATCTCGACCAGTTAATTAATTATAACCCATTACCCGTCATAAAAGAAACGAAGGCGAATCACGATGATGGTTTTAATATTTACAGCCTTCCGTTTAGCGCTATGACTTATCATTTAGACGTCGGTCAATTGAATTATCATAAGTATGACATTCGTAATTTTAAAGGTGCTTTAAGAACAACCTCTGATCATTATATTCATGTTGACCACTTAAATATGGACCTTGCAGGGGGGCATTTTGATATAGATGGATACTTCAATGGTTCAAACCCTGATAAAATATATTTCAGTCCAGAAATAACCGTTAAAAATGTTGACTTAGACAAGCTCATGTTCAAATTTGAGAATTTCGGACAGGATCATCTTTTGTCAGAAAACCTTCATGGAGAGTTCTCTGGTAAAATAACTGGTAAAATCCACATGCACAATGATTTAGTACCAAAAATTGATGATTCGGAGATACATCTGGATGTTAATTTGAACCATGGTCGTTTAGAAAATTATGACCTGCTTCATTACATGTCAGACTATTTTAAAAATAAAAACCTTGACCGTGTCTATTTTGACACGTTAAACAACCATGTTGATATTGTCAACGGAGAGGTAACGCTTCCAAAAATGGTTATTAATTCTTCTTTGGGACATCTGGAAGTTTCAGGAAAACAAACGCTTGATGGTCAAATGGAGTATTACTTGAAAATTCCTTGGAAAATGGTAACCAAAACAGCGGCCTCAAAGCTTTTCGGAAAGAACAAGAAAGAAGAGGTTTCATCAGATCAAATAGATGAAATTCAATATGGCTCAAAAAAAACAAAATACGTAAGTGTTAAGATTGTTGGAGATGAAAACGGTTATCGGTTTTCATTGGATAAGGATAAGTGAAAATAGCGCGCTACAGAATTTTAATCCGGTTTTGTATAAAGTATTTCTTTAATGCCTCCACGACACCATAATGTTTCTTTATAGTTTTCGAATGTGCCCAATATTTTTATTATAGGTTTAAAAGAGGAGTAACGTTGGAAATTGGGACATTTGATAAACTTTGCATTTTCTCAATTCCTTCAAGTGCTCTTTGATTACTTGACACATGCCTTCTTATTACATTATGAATATCTTGAGGCTCATCTAATGAAATATAAAGTTCACTTAATCAGATCCTAGACGATCAGAGATGCAAGGAAGTTTAGGAACATAAAGAATAAAATCAAATCTATTTAACGCCTAAACTGCTGTTTTTAAACATGTTATTGCATAATAGAAACGTTGAAAAGGACTAATTCTTTCTGTGCAAGGCAGCAAAAAATGAACAAACTCCACCTACGAACGAATATTTTAGCTGTTTAATGAGTCTAAAATGTTTAATTTGGTAACAACTTAATATCTAATTATTTAAAACCGAATTAAAATGGAAACAACAGAACAGATGAAAAAAGTTGAAGAATTAACAAATCAATTGCTTGATTCTCCAAAAATGATCAGTGACAAATTTCCTTGGAATAGCTGGACTTCTCGCATAGAGGACTCTGAAAACAGGATCGCAGGATGGATAGGAAAAATATTCCGTATCGGAGCGTTTCTTATTCTTTTAGCTCTTCTTTGGCGTACCCTTGAACCATTATGGATTAATTACGGTGCCTGGTGGATGAACAAAGAAACAACCGCAATAATAGGAGGCCTTTTAGGCATCATACTGTGGGCACTTGCTGCTTTCCCGATCGCTCAAATCATTAGAAATACTAGTGATGGCATAAGCTCTTCAAAAAGCGGAATAGTTCGCCTTGTCTTTTTGGAGTTGCCTATTGCATTAATTAAGTTAAGTGGATATATTATAGCAATGCTTGGTTTATTCGCGGCAGCATCAGCTGTTTTAAGTTTTGTAACAACACTTAACATTCCCGGAGGCATATACTTAGGTGAAATCTTTTACAATTTAAAGGAAGTGGGCTCCCTCGCAACTACCGCATTGTTTGAGATGATAAAAGAATTTGCAGGTATAAACGTTAGCGGAGCGTATAACGAAATGCTACAGACTTCAGCAATTTCTGCTAATGCTGGATCGTTATCAGATTCAGCTTGGACACCGCAAGGAGCGATGGCTGTTTTTGTTTCATTTATAGCGGTTTTAGTAACATTAATTAATTTATATATTAATGTAGTTATCTATAATTTCTTGTATGGATTAATCTCTACATTAGTTGCCTGGATTAAAGCCCCATACTTGCCTTTTAAATCATTATAATTTCTAAAAAAGAATACATCTAAAAATGGAAGGCCGTCTCATTAAGTTGAGACGGCTTTTTTTATGGAGAATTAAAAGCTAAAGATCAAATGCAGCCGTGGATAGGAATTGTTTTGATTGCGATGATCGCTTTCGGAGCGATGAGTTCGGGAAGGATTATAAACAAAATCTCTAGTCTTATCCCAAGTATGGGGCAAGCCAGTGTAGAGGGAGGTATTGATGCCGCCGCTAATATAGATGGTGTTAACAATCCCGCTGCTGATGTGATGGATGTATTCGATGCTTCGCTTTTGTTAGACGACGACGAAATAGATGTGGAAGCCACTCTTTATAAAGTAAATGATCCTGATGGGTATTCAAACTTAAGGGACGCGCAAATGAATGTTATTCGAAGAGTTTTGGATACTGAAACATTTGAAGTTATTAATAGTGCTGGGGAGTGGATGGAAATAAAATTAAATGATGGGACTACAGGTTACATTCATTCTTCGAGAGTTGTTTATGTCTGATAGTAAAATAAAAACACCCTTAAAATAAGGGTGTTTTTTTATACTTAAACTATCCTTTACATTTGGAGGGTTTATAGAATAAAAACTATTACCGTAAGGATTGGCATCACAGCTATTAATACAATAACAGATCTTCTCTCGTTTTAAAATAATTTTCAAAAAGCACACTATTACCAACAGATTCAAAAGATCACTTGCTTATTATAGAATAAAACCCTTATTTTCGCAGTCAAATTATTTATTTCGATGCTGATAGGTGCTGATTACGATAAAATAGAATTTCAATTGTTGGGTTTAGAGCTACTAGAGCCAACTGCTTTTGTTGGTGATATGATTATGGCTTTCTTCGGTTTTCTTTTTGCTTATAAGGTCTCAAAGCTAGGCCAAACGGTGTTTATAAAAAACTGGAAAATCTTTTTCTTTCTCTTTGGGCTGCTTTTTCTTTTCGGTGGGTTTGGTCATTTAATGTATAATTATTGGGCTATTCCAGGAAAATATGCCGGTTGGTTTTTGGGGATTGTAATTGTTTTTTACGTTGAAGCGGCGATGTTATCTTTTATTAAAAGTGATAAGCTTCGAAACGCCTTGTTAATAGCATGTAAAATAAAACTCCTGCTTGCGCTTATTGGTGAGGTGTTAATTATCTCTCTAATTGACCTCTCTGTTGATTTTTCCGTTGCGATGCAAATACCAACCGTAAACTCAACTTTTGGTCTTACGTCTGCCTTGGTGATATTATCCTATTACTATTCAAGAATATTAACCCCGGTTTTTAAATTCTTTATCTTAAGTGGTTTAGTAATGCTCCCTGCTGTGTTTTTTAGGGCAATGAAAATAAACCCTGCGCCATGGTTTGATAAAAATGACGTAAGCCATTTAGTGCTTTTTTTTGGGTTAATCCTATATTATACAGGGGTTAAAAGGGTTGCCGCTTATCAAAAAAAACTATCTTAATACTGTTAGATATTTGTATTCTTTCACGTTTTTCCCGGTTTTATCTTTCGCTGTAATAAAGTAAACATATCGGCCATTAGGAGCTTCTTCTCCAAAGCGATCATAACCATCCCATTTAAAATTAACATCGGTAGATTGAAATACAACAGAGCTTGATGAGTTAATAATTACAATGTTAAAATCTAATAGGCCCTCAGTTTCTATAAAGAATAAATCGTTTGTATTGTCCCCATTAGGAGAAAAAACATCTGGCATTTTAATTATTTTATATGTGGGTATATCGATGTCGCTTTTGATTACTGCTAATGGTTCTTCTTTTATAACGTCATTTGAGGGCAGCCTTTGCTGAGGAGTATTCTCCTCTGTGGTAGTATTCTCTTTCTGCTCTATGGTTCTGGTATTTTTGTATAGTGGGTCAGTTTTTACTGTGTCGGCTTCAATCTGTTCTGTAGGAAGCGCCAAAACCAAAGCTTCACTTTCTTTTGTCGGCTCGTTATCCGTCTCTTTGTCTAAAGAAATGTCTTTTGCTTTTTCTAAACCTAAACTTAGGGGCGCTTCAATCTCTTTCTTTTGTTGCCTTTCTGAAGTAGTTACCTTGCTTTTGATTATCGCCACCTGATTATTCGGTAAAAAAACAACCGCCGACAAACCAACAATAAGAGCCGAACTCAAACCAATAATAAGTTTTGTGAAAAATAAAGACCCAAACCCTAAAATTGTTTTCCCTCCAATTTGTGATGCAATACTATTCCATAAAGCCGGGTTTACATCTGCCTTATAGTTTGCTAGTTTAGTAGAAAACAATTCTTTTATTTGGTCTTTATCGTTCAATTCCTAAGTCTTTCATTTTTTGTTGTAGATGTATTTTTGCCCTAGCATACTGTGATTTTGATGTGTTCTCAGATATTCCCAGCTCATCTGCTATTTCCTTATGGGCGTATCCTTCTATAGCAAACATGTTAAAAACAGTGCGATAACCATCTGGCAGATTGTTGATTAATAACAACAGATCTTCTGCATGAATTTTTTCTAAAATATAGTTTTTATCATCAATTTTATACTCTATCCCGTCAATTGGAGAGTCGTTCATCCTCTTCTTGTTTTTTCTTAAGTCGTCTAGCGAGGTATTCACTACTATTCTTCTGATCCAACCCTCCAAAGAGCCTCCTTTAAAAAGTTCTAGCTTAGTGAAAACCTTAATAAAGGCATCCTGCAATACATCTTCTGCTTGTTGTTTATTTTTGGCGTACCTAAGACAAACCCCCAGCATTTTAGGCGCAAACATTTCAAACAACTTGCGTTGAGCTTTCTGACTTCCACCAATGCATTTTTTTACTAGGCTTGACTCATCCATTCACAACGCTTATCTATTAGACACATAATCTATAATAATAGTTGCATTATACTAATAATTAATCTAATTGTCTTATTTTCGGCGGACATAAATCACATCAATGAGGGCGATTTTATACTTAGTTACTGTTTCTTTTTTATTTATTTCTTGTTCTGAAAAAAGAGAGGATGCAACAAAAAAAAAATATGTTTGGAATGCGCGTCTGAAAGTTAGCAGCACCGAATTCTTGCCTTTTTTTCTAGAGGAGGGTGAAAACAACACTTATTATTTGATTAATGCTGAGGAAAAAATATTACTTGATGACTATTCAATTGTTGATGATAGTGTCCACCTTAGGTTTCCTTTTTTTAATTCAGAGCTTGTTTTTAAAAAAGGGAGGGATTCTTTTTCCGGTTATTGGGCTAACCATACTAAAAAAGAGGGGTATAAGATGCCTTTTTCTGCTGAATTAATAAATAAAAAAAGATTTCCATTTATAAAAGGCACCTCTTCTTCTCTCAACCTTAACGGCCGGTGGAAAACAGTCTTTAACCCTGGCACTAATGACCACTACCCTGCATTGGGTGTTTTTAAACAAGAAAAAGGGTCTAACTCTATATCTGCAACTTTTTTAACAGAAACAGGGGATTATCGTTATTTAGGGGGGAACACAACTAAAGACAGCCTTTATTTATCTTGTTTTGATGGGGCTCATGCTTTTTTGTTTAAAGCAAAATTAATTGGCGACACTTTGAGTGGTCAGTTTTTCAGTGGAAACCAATGGAGCACAAACTGGAGCGCGATAAAAAATGCTGCCTTTGAGCTTGAAAACCCAGAGAGTCTTACATACACAATTAACGACAAACCTTTTGAGTTTCGCCTTCCTAATTTAAACGGTGATACACTGCATTTTCCTAGCGACTTTAAACAAAACAAAGTAATAATAGTGCAGGTTATGGGAACATGGTGTCCAAACTGTCTCGATGAATCGCGGTACTATAAAGAGCTTTATGACACTTATCATGATCGGGGTCTGGAAATAATAACTGTTTGTTATGAGGTTGGTGATGGGTTTGAGGATTATGTCGCTAGTGTCAACCGTTTAAAAAGTAACCTTGGTTTAGATTTCACTTTCTTGATTGGGGGGGGCGCAGAAAAAGGGTTGGCTTCCGAACACTTTAACACATTAAATAAAATATCTTCTTTTCCTACTTCAATTTTTATAGGAAAAAATGGGCAAATAGAAAGGGTTCATACCGGTTTTAATGGTCCTGGAACTGGACAATATTTTCTTGATTATAAAGACAGGACTGAACAACTGCTTGAGCGTTTATTGGGAAGTTAGCTGCAAGTAATTTTATTCACCCTTCTTTCGTGTCTCCCTCCTTCAAATTCCGTCTCAAAAAAAGCGTCGACTATTAGTAATGCTTCTTTCGTTGTTAAATAGCGTGCAGGCAAGGCAAGAATGTTTGCATTATTGTGTTGCCTTGCTAATTCTGCTATTTCTACACCCCAACATAAGGCACCACGAACACCTTGGTGCTTGTTTACGGTCATGTTGATGCCGTTTCCCGATCCACAAATTACAATTCCTAAAGTTGTGGTATTAGAGTTAACTTTTTCGGCAACCGGATGACCATAGTCTGGATAATCAATGCTTTCTTCAGAATAACACCCAAAATCTTCCAGCTCGTATCCTTTTTCTTTAAGGTGTTTAATGATCGATTTTTTTAGTTCAAATCCAGCATGATCAGCACCAATTGGAATATATTTTTTCATAGTATTATTCTTTTTCTGTTAAATTAAACGATATTAACAATTAACACAAGTTTTAAACATTAATACTAAAAATGATTTTCAACTTCCTTTGTTATCTCAGTTTTAAAATTTTCTTATCAACCTTATTTTTTTTAATTTGTTAATTAGGGTTTATAAGTTTTGATTACTTTTTCTTTTATTTTCCATTTATTTTTATAAGCCAAAAAGAAATTCGGTTGAACAAATAAATTTCACCTTTTATTTCAGTCAGTTATTAATGGTTTCTTCAGGTTTTTAGTTTGTTTTTTGGTAATTTCTTTTAAACAATTAAAATTTTTAAACATTATTAATAACCCTTTTAATTATCTTTATAACAAGGTGTTATGTTATTGATAACTTCTTGTTTTTTCTTAACAACTTTAAATCCTATAAAAAACAAGTCTTTTTATAAACATATTAACACCCTTAATAATAGTATTAAATATCTTTGTTTATAAAAATATCTTTATTCTTTATTATCTAAAGGGTAATTTGGGCTCTATTTGTTAATTTCATTTTTTTTTATATATTCTATCTCGGAAAGGAAAATAACAATTAAAGTAGTTGATTTACAGTTATTTATGCAATATTTTTATTTACTTTAAAAAGTTAAATTAACTTAACATTTACTTTTAAGAAAATCAATATTTATAATGTTAAGAATACGAGAGTTTATTAATGATTTAAAATTATTAGGAACAAACTTTTCTCCATATTTTAAAGTGAACAATGAGTTTATTACAAATTTACTGAAATATGTATAGAGAAAAGATCAAAAAGAAACCATTTATATTTCTTTAAAGAAGAAAACAATGTAGTTTTATTAAAGATTGAAGATGACGGTGTTGGATTAGGTTTTGATTTTAATACAACAACAGCCGATAGGATTAACCTTCAGCTTGTTTCTTCATTAATTGAGTAGATAAAAGGAGAGATTAATACAGATACATCCAACCCCATGAAATATTTAATTAAATTTGGTAAAAGTAAAACTTAAGATATGTCTAAAATAAATGTACTTGTAGTTGAGGATGAATCAATTGTATCAAAAGATATCCAGCACAGCCTTAAAAAGCTTGGATATAATATTGTAGGTGCTTCAGCGACAGGGGAAAAAGCAATAGAACTCGCAAGTTCTGAGCGCCCGGACGTTGTTTTAATGGATATTATGCTAAAAGGAGAAATGAATGGGATTGAAGCAGCCGATCGAATAAAGAAGGATTTATCTATTCCAATTATCTTTTTAACGGCCTATGCGGACGAATTGACACTTTCTAAAGCAAAACTTACACAACCATACGGATACATCCTTAAACCATTTAAAGAGATTGATTTACACACAACAATCGAAATGGCTATTTATAAACACACTAAAGAACAAGAGGTTGTTAAAGAAAGAGACTTGTTAAATTCTATCATTGAAAATAAAGAAAAAAACAAAGAATATATTTTTGTAAGATCGAACAGTAAGCTAGTAAAACTAAAAACAACGGACGTTTTCTATATTGAAGCCTTAAAAGACTATGTTGTGATTCACACAAACGATAAGCGATATACAATTCACTCTACAATGAAAGATATTGAACAAAAAATGGGAAATAAAGAGTTTTTACGCGTTCACCGCTCATATATTATTAGGTTGGATAAAATAGCCACAATTGAACAACCAAACCTTACTTTAGAAAAGGTGGACAAGCTAATTCCAATAGGGGGATCTTACAAAGATGTTTTAATAAAGAAAATCAACCAGGTTTAATCAACAACAAGTTCAAGGTTTATTTGTCTTTTTAAAGTAGAAACCTCATAAACACGAACCCTTACCTTATCTCCAAAGTTATATTCTTTCTTTGTTCTACTACCTATTACAACGAAACGATCAGCATCAAAATGAAAACGATCACCAGGAATGTCATTCATAGGAACCATTCCTTCACACCTGTTTTCATCCATACGAACAAAGATTCCAAACTCTGCAACACCAGAAATAGTGCCATCAAAAACCTCACCGATTTTATCAACAATAAATAATGTTTGAAAATATTTTGTGCTTTCACGTTCAGCCTCAACGGCTTTTCTTTCCATTCTAGAAATACGCTTACAAATCTTACCCAACTCATCACCGTAGCGGTGTTTTTTTGTTGTTAACTCTTCATGAATTATACGGTGAACAACAAGGTCAGCATACCGACGAATAGGAGAAGTAAAATGGCCATAATGTTTAAAAGCAAGGCCATAATGACCAACATTATCTGTGTCGTAAATTGCTTTAGCCATTGAACGAATAGCCATTGATTGAATCAATGAAAACTCATTTTCGTAACGAATATCTGAAAGGAGCTTGTTTATTTTTTTTGATATTTGTGAGGGCTCAGTTACATCAATATCATAACCAAACTTTTGAATAAAAACATTGAAAATATCAATTTTTTCAGGATTAGGCTTATCATGACAACGGTAAACAAACGGAATTTTAGGTTTGTTAGAGCCGGGCTTTGATATAAACTCAGCCACTTTCTTATTTGCAAGAAGCATAAATTCTTCAATTAATTTATGAGCATCTTTTGACGTTTTAATTATTATATCGACAGGAAAACCTTCTTCATCTAATTGAAAACGAACCTCTTCACTTTCTATGTTCATTGCCCCGTTTTTCAACCTTTTTTCTCTAAAAACTTTAGCAATTGCATCCAATGTTAATATCTCACCTGAAAAAGGAATAAGTCCATCAACCGTCTTGTTTTCAATAATTTCTTGTGCTTGCTCATAGCTATAGCGTTGGTCTGAGTGAATTACTGTTTTTCCAAACCACTGCTTAATTATAACCCCAGCCTCATCCATTTCGAACACAGCAGAGAATGTGAACTTGTCTTCGTGTGGCCTCAATGAACAAACAACATTAGAAAGCTGTTCAGGAAGCATAGGAATAACGCGATCAACAAGATAAACAGAATTAGAACGCTTCAAAGCCTCAACATCCATTGCGCTTCCAGGAGTTACATAATGACTAACATCGGCGATATGGACACCAACCTCTATTGCACCACCATCTAAACGCTGAAAAGAGATAGCATCATCAAAATCTTTCGCATCAGCCGGATCAATAGTTAGAGTGGGAACAGCCCTAAAATCTCTTCTATTAGCGACTTCCCCTTCATCAAGCCCTACGTGAATTTTTTCAGCCTCAGAAAGCACCTCGTCAGGAAACTTATAATCTAACCCTTGGTTGATTAAAATACTTATCATTTCAGCATCGTTCCCTTTAGTATTACCAAGTACTTCAGTTATTTCTCCATAAGGGCTTTGTGCAGACTTTGGCCAAACAGTGATTCTTGCAATTGCCTTGTCGCCGTTTTTTGCCCCATTTAACTTCTCTTTTGGAATATATAAATCTGTTCCAACACGCGGGTTGTCAGGTGTTAAAAACGCAAACTTTTCAGAAAGTCGAACCGTGCCCACAAACTGCTCACGCTCTCTTTCAACAACCTCTATTACCGCACCCTCTAAACGTTTTTTACCCTTTTTAGTAATTTCTACTTTAACCAAATCTCCTCCGATGCCTTGATTTAAGGCGTTATTAGGAATAAAAATGTCAGCAATATCTGCATTTTCTACAATTACAAACCCAGATTTTCGTGCTGTTATTTGTAACACCCCCTCATAATAAAAATCTGACTTACTAAGCGTATATGTGTTGTGATTTACTTTTTTTAAGTACCCAGACTTAGATAAATCTTCTAAAATCGAGTACGCCAACTTTCTTAGAGGAGGGTCTTTAACGTTAATTAATTCACAGATTTGCTTATGATTAAACGTGCTATCAGAATTTTCCTTAAAAACCTTTCGAACAATATGAATTAAACTGTTACTTAGTTTTTTTTTACCTTTATTATATTTTCCCATTCATGCGAAGTTAAGTTATATTTTATAATTAACTTAATGGTGTAATTGAGAATGGTAACTTTGTAAAAACAGACGCAATGAACATTAAAGTAGAAAAAGCACTAAACAAACAAGTAGAAAAAGAAGCATCGTCCTCACAATTTTATTTATCTATGGCATCCTGGGCCGAAAATCAAGGACTAAATGGTACGGCAAAATTTTTATATACTCATTCAGATGAAGAGCGATTTCACATGCTTAAGCTCGTGAAGTTTATTAATGAAAGAGGGGGAACAGCAATAATACCTAATGTTGAGGCACCAAAAAAGAATTTTAAAAGTATAGAAAATGTTTTTCAATTACTTTTAAACCATGAGCTAGCGGTAACGGAGTGCATTAATCAATTGGTAGATGTTTGCCTGCAAGAAAAAGACTATACAACACACAATTTCATTCAATGGTATGTTTCAGAGCAACTGGAAGAAGAAGCCTTAGCTAGAACAATTATGGATAAAATAAACCTGATTGGAAAAGACAAGGGAGGTCTTTATCTATTTGATCGTGATTTAGAAAACGCGAGTATTCAAATTGAAAAAACGACTGTTAATTAGTATATTTAAAAGATGATCAGGCATCTCTTTATAATTGTTTTATGTTTATTATCTGTAAAAAGCCTCGCTCAAGGCAAGTACAGGTTTAACAATTATACAATTAATAACGGACTCTCTCAAAGCTCTGTTATAACCATAATTCAAGACAACCATAATGCGCTATGGGCTGGCACACAAGACGGAATTAACCGGTACGACGGGAAAAAATTCGAAATTTTCAATTCGGACAACACACCAGGGATAGAAAGTGAATACATTGTCTGCTCCTTGAAAGACCTAAATGGTGACCTGTGGTTTGGAACAAACAAAGGGCTCGTTTATTATAATTTTAATAAGGAAAAATTTAAAACATTTTTAATTAGCCCATTATCACCAGGGCAAATAAACAGTATAGTTGAAGGAGAAGACAACACGTTGTGGTTGACGACTGAAGAATCTGGCTTGTTTCTATTTGATAAAAATAAGGGCAGCTTTATTAAAAAAGCGAAAACCTTAAGCCAAGCGAAAACAAAACACTTAGGGCTTGGTCGTTCTGGAAATCTAATTGTTGCCACAGAAAAACAAGGGGCCTACATTTTTAATTATAAAAAAGGCTCTTTAGAACAGGTGATCTTTCCGAAGAGTTTCGGGAAAAACACATTATTTAATCGAATAATTATTCAAGAAGATCGCGTGATGTTTGCTACAACAAAAGGTATTTATGAATTAAATCTAACCACGAAAAAAACCACAAAAACTTTTAGCGATTTTGATGAAAAAGTAGGACCACAGAACGTTTCAGACGTCTACTTTGAAAAAGGACAGGGTTGGTTTATTTGTACGAATAATAATGGCCTTTTTGTTATTAATGAGAAGGGAGACATAGAGCATTGTTTGGAAGATGTTTTCCAAAAGAGAGCACTACTTTTTAATAATTTAAATAAAATTTTTAAAGACAACTCCGGTGTTTTTTGGATTGGTTCACAAAGGGGGTTGTCGAGTTTTAACCCATCAAACTCAGGTTTTTTAGGAATAGGGGTAAGCGGTATAGAGTCGAAAGGAATTCCAAACCCAAGCGTTTGGAGCTTTGCAGACCTGCCGGATGATAATCAGGTGTTTATTGGAACAGATGAAGCAGTAACTCGATTAAACACAAAAACGGGAGTTTTTAGGCAATTTAAAAGAGAAAAATCAACAATAAATAAAGAGTCAGGACAAACAGCAACACTTGCTCTTTACGCGATAGATAATGAGCGTATTTTGGTAGGTTGTGCGGACGGCTTGTATTTACTAGAAATACAAGCAAAATCACACAATTATAAACGCATTTTTCCTCTTTCAGGAAAAAAACACCAGAGAATATATAGAATTATTCACTGGAAAGACCAATTATATTGGTTAGCAACAAAAGACGGGGCTATATTGTATAATTATAGCGCAAAAACAGCGATACCTTTTGAACACGACGTTAACAATAAGGAGGCTACAATTTCACAAGGTGTTTGTCGGCTGGTTTATAAAGACAATAACAATAGAGTTTGGTTTGCCACAAGTGCAGGTGGGCTTTGCTACCTATCTCAAAAAGCAGGCAAAGTTGAAATTATACCATACGAGTTTAATTACAAAATTAAAAAGGCTTCGACGAAATATATTACTTCAATTTTTCAAAAAAAGGAGAAGGAATATTGGTTTGGAACATTTGGGGGAGGATTAATAAAGTGGAACGAAAAAGAAAAAACAACAGTATTAGTTAATAAGCAAAACGGACTTCCAAACAATGTTATTTATGGGGTTCTTGAAGGGGAAAATAATAACCTCTGGTTAAGCACAAATAAAGGGCTTTCTAACTACAACCACAAATCAAAGACAGCAAAAAATTATACAGAGATTGATGGTTTAATGAGTAATGAGTTTAACCTTGGCGCTGTCATGAAGTCTAAATCTGGCGTGATTTATTTTGGTGGAATTTATGGCTATAACTATTTTAACCCAAAAGAGCTATCGCAAACGGAAGATGACATTCATGTTGGTTTTACTAAGTTTAAACTAGAGAAAGACTGGTTGGTTGGTGGGGAGAAAAACAGTCCGCTGACTCAACCGATCTACTTAACAAAAGAAATTTTATTAGGAGTCGGTCAACGAAGCTTTACAATAAAGTTTCAACCGTCAGATATTAGTAATTCGGAATTACTGAATTACAAATATATATTAGAGGGCTCAGAAGAAGGAGAGGTTTTTATTGGAACAACAAATAACATTCATTTTATTTCATTATCCCATGGAAGTTATAAGCTAAAGGTTTATGCGCGAATTGGAGAGGGGAGTTGGAGTTCTATTCCTGCAGAAATACGTATTGAAATTGATTCTCCGTTGTGGTTTAAATGGTCTTTTTGGCTTATTGTGGTTGTTGTTTTAGCAATATTAATCAGATGGTATTTTAGTAAAAGAATAAAGAATGCCAGGAGGGAGCAGCTCAAACTTGAGATTAAAATAAGCGAAAGAACTCGCGAAATAAAAAAACAGAGCAAAGAAATTGACCAACAAAGAAAAAAAATTGAGGCTGAAAAAAACAAGGTTGTAGAGGAGCAAAAAAAGCTTCAAACCGAAAAAGACAAAACGGAGCGGCTGCTTAAGAATATTATGCCAACCTCCACAGCAGACGAGCTAAAGAAAAGCGGCAAGGCTCGAGCACGCTCATATAAAAAGGTTTCCGTATTGTTTACAGACTTTGTTGGGTTTACAAAAATATCAGACGAAATGTCAGCAACTGAATTGGTAAAAAAGCTGGATGTATATTTCACAAGCTTTGATAAAATAATAGTTAAAAACAATCTTGAAAAAATTAAAACGATTGGGGATGCCTACATGTGTGCAGGGGGGGTGCCTGTTCGCAACATAACCAACCCAATTGATGCGGTTACGGCCGCTTTGCAAATTCAAGCTTACATGCAAAAGCGCAAGAATGATGCAATAGCCAACGGCAGAGAATATTGGACCTTAAGGCTAGGCATTAACACAGGCGAGGTAACTGCGGGAGTAATTGGAAGTGAAAGATTGGCGTATGATATTTGGGGCGCCACTGTTAATCGTGCTCAACGGATGGAAATGCTGGGCCAACCAGGGGCAGTGACCATCACAGGAGCAACGTATACATTAATAGAACCTTATTTTGAGTGTCGTTACGCTGGAAAAGCAGAAACGAAGAGCAAAGAAATGATTGAGGTTTATGTCGTTGAGAGGATAAAAACAGAGCTCTCGAAAAAAGGAGAAGGCATAGAGCCAAATGAAAAGTTTCATCAAATCATCAACCTACACCATTACAGTACTATTAATTATTATAAAGCAGAAAGACACATTATGAACGTTTTAGGGCGGCAACTACCACCCAACCTACACTACCACAGCATTGCCCACACAAAAGATGTTGTTAGCGCTGTGGAGCGGCTGGCTTTGGCAGAAAACGTAACAGACGAAGGACTGTTTCTTTTAAAGTCTGCAGCAACATATCATGATGCTGGCTTTGTAGAGAAGTATGACAAAAACGAGCCCGTTGGCGCAAGAATGGCCGAAGAAATATTACCCCTTTATGGTTATTCAGAAAGCCATATTGAGAAAATAAAAGAACTTATTTTTGTAACCGAAATCCCCCATGCACCCAAAAACAAACTAGAAGAAATTATTTGTGATGCTGATTTAGATTATCTTGGTAGGAGCGATTTTCATGAAATAGCGGGCCGGCTATGTAAAGAATTAATAGAACACGGAAAGATTGAGAATGAAAAAGCCTGGGATAAAATTCAAATTAAATTTTTAACACACCACAGGTATTTTACAAAAACAGCTCGAAAAACCAGAAAGAATAAGAAGGAAGCAAATCTTTTAGAGGTCATCGCCCGACTTGAAGGGAATAATTATAAACCATAAAAAAGCCCACCAAAAAAGCAGGCTTAGGCTTCAAAAAAACAATGCTTTTATCCGTTAAAATCAACAGATAAGTTTGTTATTCCCTCAATAGGATTCATTATCATAACAGGTATCTTAGCGTCATTTGTAATAACAAACTCTTCGTGATTTGCCGAAAGGACTCCTAAAATATTACCCTTGTTTAAGTTCATAATAGCAATTAAATCTGCATCTATACTCACTGCGTGACGAATGACCTCATTATCAAATCCGCTACTAGAAACAATCGTTATCGTTATCGTTATATTTCTTTCCTCCAAGAATTTTTTAGCAAATTGAACATTTGCTTTTACTTTGTGGGATAAAAACTCATCTTTTTCTTCAGGAATAATTACGTGAACATTTGATTTAAAATATTTAGCAATAGTTGCAACAATGGCTAACTTCTGTTTAGTTTCTTTATTTAGGTCTAACGGTAAAACGATATCGTCATATCCGGTTTCTTTAGGCGTTGTTTCTTGCACAATAATAAAAGGAACAGAAGAGTGTGTGATAACTTTCAAGGCGTTCATTCCTGTTAAATGTTGCCAACCATGCGCACCGTGAGTGCCCATAAAGATCAGTTCTGAATGGTGTTCTGCTGCAAAATCACCAATATCTTCAAAAATATTACCAACACGAATCGAAGGGGTTATCTTCACAGAAGTTGTGTAATTTGAAATTACGTTTGCCAGTTTTTTTTCAGCGGTATTAATGTCTTTATTCTTACCAACAACATGAAGTAAGAATATTTCTGCATTTATAGGTTTTGCTGTTGCGATTGCATGGTCTAAGGCAATATTAGAAACATTAGTGAAGTCATGAGGAACGATAAAATTCTTGGTTTTCATTTTTCTTTTTTTATGAATTGGAAATTAGTTTTTAAATATAATAATAATGTACGAATAAAACTTTGATTTTATACCGAGAGGCTACTTTTTTATATCGTCATACGAAGTTGTGATTCCCTTAATTAGCGCAGAGCTAAAACCATTATGTTCCATCTCATTTAACCCCGCAATAGTGCACCCTCGAGGTGTTGTTACCTTGTCAATTTCAAACTCAGGGTGTTCTTTTCTAGTAACAAGAAGCTCTGTGGCTCCTCTTACTGTTTGTGTTACAATTTTAGCCGCCGTCTCAGCATCAAAACCGATTTGTATGCCGCCCTGCATCATCGCACGAATAAAACGAAGGACAAAAGCAATTCCGCAAGCGCCTAAAACAGTAGCTGAATCCATAAGGTCTTCATTGATTTCAATTGTTTCTCCAAGCGAACCAAAAATAGAGTTGACGTCTTTTTTTAGCGCTTCATTAACGCTTGTTGTGCAAATACAGGTAAGTGACTCCCGGACATCTGTTGCGGTATTAGGCATTGCCCTAAAGACGTCAAAATCACCACCGACCATAGAGGTAATACTTGAAATTGTGATACCAGTTGATAATGAAATAATTACATGGTCTGCTGTTAAATAAGGCGCGATTAATTTTAACTCATTTAAAACATTGTGTGGCTTAAGTGATAGGATAATATAGCGGGACTCTAAAACAGCCTTAATGTTGTCGTGGCCAATCTTAATCCCCTGATCTTTATATTTAGACAACACATCAACGTTTCGCTTTGTAGCGAAGATGCTTGAGGGTAAATAGCTTTTACTTTCTATTAATCCACACAGGATGGATTGACCTAAATTTCCACAACCGATAATTGCTATTTTCTTATTTAACATGTTTCGAATTAAAAGAGGGCTTGCTTTTTTCTCGCTTATTAGAAATGTTTTTTATGATGGTGTCAGCCAAGACTGTTAATACAATAATCACAGCCCCAAAGTAGAAGCGTGAATTTAGCACCTCATTTTCATGCAGAATAAACACAGCAAGAATTAAGGTATAAATAGGCTCAAGGTTAATAGATAAAGAAACAGTAAAAGTCCCAAGCTTCTCCATAACAATAATTGTAGCAATAAACGCAAAGGAGGTACAAGCAAGAGCTAAGAAGAGCAACCAAAAAAAATCTTCACCCGTCATCACTAACAAATCAAAGTTTAGCTGACCATTGAAAAACAAAACAAAAGTTAATGTAATTGATGCCGCAACAAGCTCGTAAAAAGAGATAATGCTTGCAGATTCTGTTTCTACTAGTTTTGTGTTGGAGACCGCAAAAAGGGCCGCAAAAAAGGCTGAAACTAAACCATAACCCAATGCCTCATATTCTTGTGGGCTAAAATTATCCGTAGCGATATAAATGCCAATAACAACAACTATACTTAAGAACATTTCAAGCTTTGAAAACTTCTTTTTCATAACCAAGGGCTCTAACCAAGAAACATGAAGCGTTGTGGTAGATAAGCATAAAATTCCAAGTGATGCTGTTGAAAGCTGGATAGATTGATAAAATGTTAACCAATGTGCGCCAACAAATATACCAACTACAAGAATTTGAAGAAGCTTCTTTCTAGAGCTTACCTTAAAACCCCCCCCCTTAATGCTCATGTAAACTCCTAGCGCAAGAAATGCAATAATTACCCGATACCAAACAATAACGCTAGCCTCAAGGTGTATTAATTTACCAAGAATACCAGTAAAACCCCACATTAATATAATGAGGTGCATTAATAAAATATAGTGCGATCTTGTTTTCACAGTATAAAAATAAAAAAGAGCCCTAAATAATTAGGGCTGCCAAAAATAAAAAAAGTAGATTATTTAAGTTTTTTTAGTTTCTTAAGATACTTTTTTCTTTTATCATCCAAATCAGCCTCTTTCTCATCAAGCTTTTTATGATCCTCATCAAGTTTTTTTTGATCGTTACGGATGTCCTTTCCTTTTTTAGCTTTTTTATCAAGCTTTTTTTGTTTGTCTTTTAGCTTTTTTCTGTCGTCATCCAACTTTTTCAGCTGTTCATCCAGCTTTCCTAATTTTTCTTTATAACCCTCAGCTTTGTCTGCAGCTTTTAAAGCTTCTTTCACCTCTTTTTCCGCATCTTTTGCTTCTTTTTCTGCCTCTTTCGCTTCTTTTTCTGCCTCTTTCACTTCTTTTTCTACTTCTTTAGCTTCTTTTTTAGCTTCTTTTTCTCTCTTCTCTTCTTCTTTCGCCGCCTTCTCTTTCTCTTTACGGTCTTTTTCCGCTTTTTCCTCTTCTTCTTTCGCTGCGCTTTCCTTTTCTTTTGCTTCTTTTTCCGCGTCTTTTATGGCGTTCTCTTGTTCTTTCTGTGTTTTTTCCGCCTCTTTTTTTGCTTCTTTCGCTTCTTTTTTTGCTTTTTCAAGCCCAACACCAGATACCCCTAAAACCTCAGCTCTTTTTTTTGCCTCCTCAGCCCTTTCCTCAGCAGCTTTTTCACGAGCAGCCATTTCGCTTTCCATTTGTCTTTGTTCTTCGTCAGAAAGAGAGCCAGAATTGTTTTTTATTTCCTCGGCTTCTTTTCTAGCCTCTTCTGCTTCCTTCTTTGCTTGTTCAATTTCCCTCTTTGCCTCCTCTCTCTGCACAACGAATTCTTCTTTTTCTTTAAGAATTTCCTCCTGGTTTTTTACGGCCTCTTCACGACGTATAACAGCTTCTTCAGCCTCTCTTTTTTCTTCTTCTATCTCCCCTTGTGTTTTAACAACCTTTGCTTCAGAGCCTTCTTGAATTTCTTCAATAGTTTCACCCTTTCCAACCAGTGTAAAGGAGTATGTTTTCCCAGTCTCTAATTTAACGTCCTTTAGCTTATCATTCTTGTAAAGACGATGAAAAACCTCAATTGAAACTAATTGTCCCCCATAACTAGCAATATTTATAGTTGCATTTCCGCTTTCATCAGATGTTGCAGCACCAATTACGATTCGCTCCCCAATAATCTTAATTAGAGCTCCTTTAACGGCGTTTCCCCCATTATTTAAGGAAACAGTAACACTTACAGCTTCTTTAATATTCCAATTACTACTGTTTATAGGCTTTTCTGAAACAGCAAAGGACCCCCAAGATGTTAAAGCTACCACAACAAATAAATATAAATTTTTCACTTTTTTCACTTTTTTTAATTTAGTCTTTAAATATACCTTTTTCACGCTACATATTGTGGAAGTAATCAAAAATAATTCCAAAAAATCATGTACTTTTATGTCTATGCAATTTAAGAGTGTTTTTGGGCAAAAAAGATTAAAGAGAGAGCTCATTAAAGAGGTAAATGAAGAAAGAATAAGTCACGCACAACTTTTTTTAGGAAAGCCGGGTTACGGAGGATTGCCTTTAGCTCTTGCTTTTATTCAGTATTTGTTTTGTGAGAACAAACAAGAAAATGATAGTTGTGGGGAATGCTCACAATGCCGAAAAAACAAATCATTACAACATCCGGACGTCCACTTTTCTTTTCCAACTGTGCAAGTAATTAGCAAAACAACAAGCTCGCTATTATCAGACTGGAGAATTCAGATAGAACAACAACCGTATTTTTCTCTGAATACTTGGTTAAAAAAAATTGATTCAAAAGAAAGAAAGCCCATAATTAGTAAGGATGAAAGCCAAGAAATAATTAAAAAATTATCGCTGCGCTCACTTGAAGGGGGGTATAAGGTTATGATCATTTGGATGGCTGAGGAAATGAATTTGCAGTGTTCGAATAAGTTACTAAAAATCATAGAGGAACCACCAGAAAAGACCATTTTTCTGTTAATTGCAGAGGCACAAGAACATATTCTTCAAACGATTATATCTCGAACTCAAATTGTAAAAATTCCACAACTTGACCGGAGTGAAATTACCGAGGAGTTTAAGAAAAAAGGAGCCAAAAACATTGAGAGCATTACAAGTAGAGCTTCAGGCGATATGCTCGAAGCGCTTAATTTAATGCAAGAAAATGATAAAGCTGACAACAACAAGGATTTTGTTCAATTGATGCGGGTGTGCTATAAAAAAAATGTTTTAGACATGATCGCATGGTCAGAAAAAATAGCGGACACAAGTAAACAAAACCAAAAACAGTTTCTAAAATATGCATTGCACATGTTTAGGCAAAGTCTTTTAAGAAACTACACAGGAAATATAATTACACGAGTTTCAGATGATGAGGATGCTTTTTTGGAGAATTTCGCTCAGTTTATAACAGGAAATAATATACGTAACATTACAGC
>CAJQQA010000052.1 GCA_905480355.1 uncultured Flavobacteriales bacterium
AATGCGCTTTGTAATTGAGCTTTTCGAGAAGATAGAGCGGGTGTATGATCCCAACCACCAACATGATCAAATGATGTAAAAGCCTGACATTTATCCTTGACAGTTTTGAATGGAATGGTCAACTCATAAACTACTTTTCCAGAGCCCATACCTTTTGTGGTCATAATAATATTAGAAAAATCAACTTTGGAATAATTACCTGTCTCATACAATTGTTTCAACTTGTCACCAACTACTTCAGACATTCGATTTGAGAATTGGTGTGCCACATCTGAGTTGTTTATAAACTCCGCTCCACTATATGAACCTACGCACGAATGTTCCGTACATTCAATCTTAACTTTTGTTTCGGAATCCTTAATTTTAGGATTACAGCTTACAAAGAATAAGGTAATAAATAGTAGGTATATTATATTTTTCATTTTCAAGTTTCTATTACACACAACGGCCCAGGCTAGGAAACGTACGGCTCATTTACCCAAGTTTGAAGCTCGAAGGTAAGAATAGATTTTTAAACCAAAAATAATTTAACGAAGCCACAACCCCGTATGGTTTTTAGCCAATGTTATAACCTTATCCATCCTTTTCCACACACACACACACAAAGGTTGGATTTTTTGTTTTATTTTTGACCTCTAAACATATTAAATATGACGAAAAGCACACTCGTACTATTTTCATTTTTCGCATCTTTAGCTGTCTCAGCGCAGGAGGTCGTATCTACGCAAGGAGACTCTTACTCCAATGCAAGTGTGAATATCGACTTTACGATAGGTGAAGTGATTATAGATACAGGAACCGATGGAACCAATGACCTAACGCAAGGTTTCCATCAAACCAACTGGAACTTTTTAGGTGTGGAGGATCATGCTCTCAACTACGAAGTTTGTATTTTTCCTAACCCAACAGAAGATGTGTTAAACATAAGCACTAGCACGTTCGAGAATGTGACCTACACACTTTATGATGCACAGGGAAAACTCGTAATGCAGAACATTCTTTCTGCCGAACAAACACCCATTCAAGTTAGTCAATTAGCTCCGGGGGCTTATTCACTCGAACTAATTTTCGAAGAAGGTAATAAAGGGACGCAGAGCTTGTCGAAGCGGAAAACATTTAAACTAGTTAAAACACATTAAAATAAAACACAATGAAAAAAAGAATACTAATTTTAAGCACGTTAATATGCGCAACCTCTTTTGGGCAAACATTAAATACGGCAGCTCCAACACCATTAGCTATTGATGATCACACAATACAAAATGGAACTTTTAACACCAAAAAAGGTAAAGGGTTTACTGTTAAATCTGGCGGAACCCTTATTTGGGGTGCTGGAGCAACTGTTGGGTCATCGGATGGAGAGTTTTCTTCAAGTTTTGTAAATGCAACCACATATACTCCAGGAGATAATCCAACTAGCTGGACAGCGCTTGCTATAAATGATAATGGAGGAGCAACAATCCCAGGAAATGCTTATTGGGTTCAAACTTTAACAGGTATTTCTCAAGGAGCTTATGCCACCGGCTCAACACCTATTTCATCTCCATCACAAGCTAATGGTGCAGCAATTTTTGATTCAGACTTTTTAGACAATGGTGGTATCGTTGCATGTTTTGGATGTGGTGCTTCTCCTAGCGCTCATAAGGGAGAACTTATATCTCCAAGATTTGATCTCACTGGCTATATGGATACAGCGATAGCTGTAAATTTTTATAGCCTTTATAAAAATTACGCAATAAATGAACTAAGTGTTTCTTTATCTACTGATGATGGTACAACATGGTCAACTATAGATTATCAAGCTTTCCAGCCTAGTTTATCTGAAGGGTTTGTTACTGTTGTTTTTCCAACAACAGTAACTGGGGTTGCCAATTTAACACAATGTAGAATAAAATTTAATTTTGATGGAGATTATTATTATGCAATAGTAGATGATGTTTCTGTATGTACAGCATTACGTCATGACCTAACAATAGCTAGAGAAGTCTTGGGAGGGAATGGCCTTGCAGATGCATTTGATCAATTAATGATTACGAACAACAAACACTTTCCGCTAAGTCAAATTAACTCACATCATCTAATGTTTGGGGCTAACGTAAAAAATTATGGATATGACCAAGTTATAACTTCTGATAACGCTCAATTAAATGTTCAAATTGAAGAAAACCAAAGTGGTAATTGGGTTGCAGTTCATATACAAACTACAGATGTTGATACCGTTGAAACAACTTCTGGAACAGCTGTAGTTGATACTTTAACTAACAGTTCTTGGGCAAGAGTAGGCGATTTTAGAACTAGATACACTACTTCTCTTTCTACAGATGTAAATACGGCTAATGATACTTTTTATCATTATTTTTCAATAAACGATAACTCATATGCTTCTAAAGTTCCTAAGGGTTTTGATAATAAACCTTTTGCAAGTAGGCCAATTTTTCCAGGAGGTACAGATTTTCAGTCGTTTGAATATGGTTCTATGTTTGAATTCTCTGATGCTACAAATTCTAATTTAGAAATTGACTCTGTTTCTTTTAGGTACTATGTTCCTAACGCGTATACGGGGCCAGCAACTACAACTCTTGCTGTTAACGTGTATCAATTTGTTGATGGGTCAAATGGAGGTACGGCAGACGGCACGTTAGATAATGATGGTTCTGAGTTATTGCATATTGGGATTGGCGTTACTAATATTACAGTAGCAGCTAATGGTAGCTATGCTGTAGCTACCGTAACTGGTTTAATAGACATAGCCACAGGTGGTGCAATGGCTAGTTTAACTGATGGCTACTATTTTGTTACATTATGGAATAATCCATCAGTTCTTGTTGCTGGAGGACCTGCAACATTTGATAGTAATACATCTATATGGTTTGGTGCTTCTGAAGAGGATAATTATGCTCTTAATGCGGCTCAAGCAAGTACTGGAGATGTTATCGCACACCCTTCTCCAGTTAAAGTAGTTGACGGTTCTGGAAATGGTGACTGGAACTGGGTTGGTTTTGGAGCAGATAGAGTTCCTTCAATTGGGGTTCATTTATCTGGAGCATGTAATTTAGATATAACAACTACTGTTAATAGTAATGTAATTCAGTCAAATGCTACTGGAGTAACTTATCAATGGATAGATTGTAATAATGGGAATGATACTATTCCAGGAGCAACTAATCAAAGCTACAATGCAACAGCAAATAGTGATTATGCTGTTATAATTACACAAGGTAACTGCTCAGATACATCGTTATGTGTTAATGTTACAGGAGTTGGCGTTAATGAAATGGCTATTAATAAAATAATACTATCTCCTAACCCAACTAAGGACAATGTTAACATACAGTTAGGTGATTTAAAAAATGTAAACATTTCTATTGTGAATGATGCTGGATTAGAGTTGTATTCTCGAAATAACATAAACGAAAGCGAAATTAATGTTTCATTAAAAGAGTTTAGTCAAGGAGTTTATTTTGTAAGAATTCAAGATCAAAACCAACGAAAAGTAGTTAAGTTGATTAAACAATAAAAGCTCTTGTTTTTGAAAAGGGCTTCTACCTATTCGGTAAAAGCCCTTTTTGTGGTTCTGTCGCATCTGATAAAACTTAGGGTTAATTCAGGTAAAAAGAACAATTCTAAAAAAGCTAAACAACTGTTTATTAGATAAAAATATTCTTTAGGAATGATAATTCCTTAGAGAAAAGAGTCCATTTATAAAAGATGCGACAGAACCCTATTTTTATGTTCTTGCTTAACTACTATATTTGATAAAAACCACATTCTATGAAAACGCTATTACTTATTGGAGCAATTACTCTTTCTTTAATTTCTTTTGGACAAACATCTGTTAAAATTGGAGGTTTAGAAGTGAAGACCAAAGATTCTGGAAATGAGAAAAAGATGCATTTAGCAGAGGCAGAAAAGGCTTGTGCTGCTTTGGGAAAAGACTGGAGATTACCAACGAAAGAGGAGTTGAATTTTTTGTATGAGAATATGGATGAAATTGGCGGGTTTACTAATGACTACTATTGGAGCGGAACATATTTCCCTCCTCAAGATGCTTGGGTGCAGTCATTCTCAAGAGGTGCACAGTATCACCAAGATGGTAAGTACTCCGACCCAAACTACGTGCGTGCTGTTCGGGCTTTTTAACTATTTATCCATTTAAATTATAAATTATGCAAAACCCCTCCAATAAGGAGGGGTTTTTTGTGCTATATTTTCGGGGGTGGGTAATAGGTTATAACGTTTAGGCTAAAATACGCAAAAACGGTTTGGTTTGGTAGGTTTGTGTGTTTTAGGCAGTGTTAGTGATTGTTTATTCATTGGTTAACATGTCAAAACCGAATTTTTCAAGATCCTCAGCTTTGAATTGTGTATTGGAGAGGATGACAATGCCGGTTTTTCTTTTTTTGTTCATAGCAGCAAATGATCTAAAACCACCGGTAGCTCCATTGTGCCAATGAATTATTTCGTTATCGGTGTTTGATATTATCCATCCTAACCCTATGGAAGAATTATTATTTCTTACATGAGTCGGAGCTAACATTCTAGTTATGTTGCTATCGTTGGAGCTAATAAATGTGGTTAAAAACTTCGTTAAATCATTCGCGCAAGACATTATTACTCCTGAGCCATATAAACATTCTGGTTTGTTCCAATATGGGTTTATTCCGAACATGCCGTAACCTGTAACTAATTTGTTTTCAATAACACTTCTATTTGTTGTTGTCGAATTCATATCAAGCGGGTTACATACATTTTGTTTTAGCATATCTTCAAAACTCATTTTTGAAATTTTACCAACAGAATACCCTAAAAGTGCAGCTCCAATATTTGAATAAGACATTTTTTTTCCTGGGTCAGAATTGAGTGTGTCAATGGATTCAAAATAACTAATAAACAGTTCTTCAGTGTAACTGGCATATGGATCTAGAAAATTATTCCTGACCAAATTGGATGGTAAACGAGGTAGGCCAGAGGTATGATTAGATAGCTGCTTAAATGTGATGCTTTTGGGTAAATTAAATTCTAAATATTTAAAAACACTGTCATTCAAGCTGATGTTATTATTAGAAACAGACGTAGACAAAAAGTAAGATGTGAATACCTTAGTTAAGGATCCGATTTCATAAACAGAGTCTTGATTATTTAGCCATTGAAATTTATCATCTATTTTTCTAAAACCTAAAAAGCTAATGCTATCGCCATTAACGTATCCGATTGATACTTGAGCGCCATTATGTGAATCTTGAAATAAACTTTGTAATTCCTTTTTTTGTTCAGCCAATTGAGCATCAGAAGAAAATGGGCTAAGAATTAATAATATTAATATCAGGTTTTTCATTATTGTGTCATTATAACGTTTAGTATATGGCAAGTAGGGCAGAAGAAAGCGATAAACTTTCGAGCTTGCACTGAGCCACATTTTTATATTTTGTTTTTAACTTAATCATATTAAAAGCCAAATTAAAAATTTGGCGGTGTTGGTAAATAGTATTGAACTTATTTAAACTACTGAATGCCCTATTTGCTATATACAGTGTTACAAGCTTTTTTTATTTCATTAATCGCATCATCTTGGTTTTTAAATCTACTAATGTCAATTTCCTTTATTTTATTTTCATTTAGAAAAACACTGTAAATTTTGGGGTAGTCTCTC
>CAJQQA010000053.1 GCA_905480355.1 uncultured Flavobacteriales bacterium
TACCTTTAGTGACGGAGAATTCCAGCCTTCTTATGAAGAAACAGTGCGTGGAAAAGACGTGTTTATTGTTCAATCAACAATGCCGCCAGCAGATAATCTTTTCGAATTATTATTAATGGTTGATGCTGCAAAACGTGCTTCTGCTAGAAAAATAGTCGTTGTAATCCCTTATTTCGGCTTTGCTAGACAAGACAGAAAGGATAAGCCACGTGTTGCGATTGGAGCAAAGTTGGTTGCTAATATGTTAATGGCATCTGGAATTGATCGTATCATGACAATGGATTTACATGCTGATCAAATTCAAGGATTTTTTGAAGTTCCCGTAGACCATTTATATGGTTCAACGATTTTTCATCCAGAAATTGTAAAAATAAATAATGATAATTTGATTATGGCTGCTCCGGATGCTGGAGGAACGAAAAGATCAAATTCATACGCAAAAAGATTAAATATTGGTTTAGCAATTTGCCACAAGCAAAGAAAGAAGCCAAACGAGATTGCTGAAATGACAGTGATAGGAGATGTAAAAGGGAAAGATGTTATTTTGGTTGATGATATGTGCGATACTGCGGGTACATTAACAAAAGCGGCAGATATGTTTATTGAAAAAGGAGCATCGAGTGTTCGTGCTTTCTGTACACATGCCGTTCTATCTGGACCAGCATTGGAAAGAATCACAAATTCAGCAATATCAGAATTGATTGTTACCGATACGATTCCATTGAAAGAACCACACGCAAAAATTCGAGTGATTAGCGTTGCAAGTCTATTTGGTGATGTCATGAAGAAGATGGTCAACAATGAGTCAATAAGTTCACATTTTATAGTATAAATAAATAATAGTAAACAATGAAAAAAGCGCAATTGAGCGGTTCGTTAAGATCGGACGTAGGAAAAAAGAGCACTAATGCATTGAGAAATGCAGGTCTAGTGCCGTGTGTAGTGTATGGTCAAGGTGAACAAATTCACTTTTCGGTTAAATCTGTAGACGTACAAAAATTAATCTTTTCACCGGATGTCTTTCAAATTGAAATTGATATTGAAGGTGGTAAAAAAGTAATGGCAATAATTCAGGATTTGCAAATGCATCCTGTTAGAGATACGCCAATGCATGTAGATTTCTTAGAGTTAAATGATAAGAAAGCGGTTAAGTTAAGTCTTCCACTAATTGCTGAAGGTTCACCAATCGGTGTAATGAATGGTGGTAAATTAAGACAGCCATATAGAAAATTAAGAGTGGTGGGGCTTCCAGGAGACCTCCCAGATTCTATTGTTGTAAACGTTGCTGAGTTACGTATTGGCGAGTCTATTCGTGTTGAAGACCTCGATATAAAGGGTGTTGAATTCAGAGAAGCGGCGTCTGCGGTTGTTCTTGGTGTTAAAATGGCAAGAGGAGCTGTTGATGAAGACGAGGAAGAAGAGGTTGAAGGAGAAGAAGCAACTGAAGAAGGTGCAGCTGAAGAAGGAGCTGAATCTTAGAGATATAAATTTAGTATTTAGTGGAAGGGTTGTTCAATTTGAGCAACCCTTTTTTATGTTTCTTTCTTTACAGCAAGACAAAACCAAAAAAAGAAAAAGGATCAATCAATCATTAACTTCCGAACAACAAATTCTCCCCCAATTTCGATAATAACCGAATATTGAGCTTTTGACAAATGAGAAACATCAATTGAGTGATCTGTTGTTAAAGTTTTATCAACTACAACTCTACCTGAGGCATCGTATATTAAAACCTTAAAATTGTCAGGGGCATTCTTAAAATAAACAAAGTCGGTTGAAGGATTTGGAAACATCGTAATTTCTAGCAATGCATTAAGTTCTGAAATTCCGACATCATCAAGATACACTTGCCCATCGCTAGTAAATTCGCTCAAAAGCCCTGCGTTGTTCATTGCCCGAATAGAAAGGTGATAGACCTGACCGTAAATTGGACTAATCAAAACTGTTGAATACAACGACGATATGCTATTACTTGTCCATGCGACAATATCATCCGAAGAAGGTGAAGTCCCAATAGCAACTTCATAATCAGCAACCATTGAATGAATATCATTAACGATCCAATTTCCTGCAATATTAGCCGTGCTGAAGGTGTCAATATCATTGCCCGTTCCATCATTTAACTCTGTCAATGTCGGCGGACTAAAATCAATTCTATACGTTTCAATATCTAAGTTCGACCAGTTTCCAGCACTGTCGACCACCATAGAGTAAATTGCTCCAGACGGCACCGCACTTTCACTTTCTATAGTCATTTCTCCAGCAACTCCACTTGTCGAAATCGTGGCTTGGTTCCCTCTAGAATGATAAACATGAACATTGTCAAACTCAACGGAACACCCCCCTGATCTTAAAGATATAAATCCACCAGCAGTCAAAGGTGTTAAATCTTGCCATTGAGAAATTAAACTATCATTTACATAAACTTTTATCCAACCGTTTGAAGGATCAAAAGTTGTTTTGCAATTATATGTTTGGCCATTATTGACGGGATATGAAACAAATGATTCAGAACTAAATACATTATTGTTTACAGAGTAAATTTCAACAGCGTTATCGTTGTCCCGAAGGTAAACGAAGTAAGAATTCCCACGATTGGTTTGATTTGGGTCATCACAGAAAAAGTGCATTCCGGCGCGCTGACTTACATCATTACTGGTTATCGTTTGATCCCATTCATAGAGATAGACTTCAGAATTGTTCTGCTGAACCTCCAGATAAGTATTTGAATTTTGCTCTGAAATATCTGAAAACACATACTTTCCTCCAATAATTGAATAAGCTCCCGTTACCGCAAACCAA
>CAJQQA010000054.1 GCA_905480355.1 uncultured Flavobacteriales bacterium
GTTTTTTTTCTGCAATAGCTGTAAAATCAAATCATCACGATGCGGAAGTTGTAATTTTTGAAAAATCAAAGAAAGTTCTTGCAAAGGTAAAAGTATCCGGAGGTGGTCGATGTAACGTAACAAACGCTTGTTCAGATATAAAGGTTCTTTCCCAAGCCTATCCAAGAGGAGGTAATTTCTTGAAAAAAGCATTTGGTATATTCAATACAAAACATCTCATGCAGTGGTTTGAGAGTCATAATGTACCTCTCGTGATCCAAGCAGATAATCATGTGTTTCCAAAATCTCAAGACTCTCAAAGTATTATAGATTGTTTTCTAAATGAGACCAAGAAAAAGGGAATAGTTATTAAAACGAGTTGTGGTATTCGTTCAATAAAGAAGGTTAATACAGGGTTGGAATTAAGTTTCAGTGAGCATACTCAAGTATTTGATAAAGTGATAATTGCAACTGGTGGAAGTCCAAAGAGAACAGGGTTGGAATGGCTTGAGGATTTAGGGCACACAATTATTGATCCTATTCCTTCTTTATTCACGTTTAATATGCCCAAAGAGGCGATTATTTCATTGATGGGAATTGTTGTTGAGAATGCCTTAGTAAGTGTTCGTGGCACAAAGCTTAAGTCAAATGGACCTCTACTAATAACGCATTGGGGAATGAGCGGACCAGCAATTTTAAAACTATCTGCTTTTGGAGCTCGTATTTTAAGTGAGACCTCTTATAATTTTTCGATTCAAGTAAATTGGGTGAATGAGGTCAATTCAGAGAAGGTACATTCAGAAATTATTCGATTAGTTGAAGAACAAGGATCTAAATTGATGTCTAATTATCGAGCATATGGTCTACAAGATCGTTTGTGGCAGTTTTTAATCCAGAAATGTGAATTTTCAAAAGAAACGCGTTGGTCAAATATTGGTAAAAAGGGTCTAAATAAGCTGGTTAATATACTTACTAACGACATTTATGAAGTAAATGGTAAAACTACCTTCAAAGAGGAGTTTGTGACTTGTGGAGGCGTTAGTTTGTCAGATATAGATGTTAAGACAATGCAAAGTAAGATAACACCTAATCTGTATTTTTGTGGTGAAGTAATGGATATCGACGGAATCACAGGGGGATACAACTTTCAATCAGCCTGGACAACAGGATATATTGCTGGAAAGCTGAACTAAAACGCCAGCGCTAATAGCACTTCTTTTTTAACGGGAGAATTGACGAGTTGAATCCTTTTTTTATTCTTATTCACGACAAGGTAAGAGCAACCCAATTCAATACTCATATCAATATCATGTGTAGATATGATGATACATTTATTCATTTCTATACTAATCTGCTGAAGTATATTCAATACAATAGTCTTGTTGGAGTAGTCTAGAAAAGCAGTTGGCTCATCTAGAATGATAATATCAGTTTGTTGTGCAAGTGCTTTTGCAATTGCGACCATTTGCTTTTCTCCATCACTCAATTCTGTTACAAATCGTTCTTTCAAATGTACGATATCTATAATGGACAGGCAATCCTGAATAATTTTGTGATCCTCATCCTTCAATCGACCAAATTGATTGGTGTATGGCGTTCTTGCAAGTCCAACATATTGTTCTACAGTTAGAAAATCAACAGATGGAAAATGAGGGCCTACGAATGAAACAACAGTAGGTAGAGTAGCGAGAGGTATTGAAGAAACGTTTTGCTTATTCAAGAGCACTTTACCTGACAGACAAGGGGTTGAACCGGTAATTGTTTTGAAAAAAGTTGACTTTCCAGACCCATTTTTACCAATCAGAAAATACAACTCTGAAGTATTCAGTTGAACATTATCAACAGTAAGTAGCTGATGCGTATAGCCAATTGTCAGTTCAGATGTTCGGATCATTTTAATCGTTTTAAGATGAATAAAATAACCATTGGCGCACCTATGATTGATGTCAAGACATTGATTGGGAGCATAAAATAAGGCTCTAGTAATTGGATAAGGATATCACAGAGCACAATAAATATACTACCGATTAGTACAGATGCGATTATCAATGTAAGGTGCTGTTGTGTTTTAAATAGAATTCGAACCAAATTGGGTACAGCAAGTCCAACAAATGCGATAGGACCACAAAAAGCAGTTACAAGCCCAGTAAGAATTGCAGTAAGAATAATTATTATCAAGCGAGTCGTTTTGATATTGATGCCTAATAATTTTGCCTCAGCTTCTCCCAGAACAAGTGCATTAAGAGGTTTTACAATGAAGAAAGTCGAGGCTATTCCCGTTAATGCTATTGGTACAATATAGGCTAATTGGTCAAAATCTACCTTCTGAAGTGATCCTAGGGCCCACAAGGTAAATACTTTGAGCTCTTGAGCGTCACTTGCTGACTGCAGAAAGGCCACAAATGCACTAATAAAACTACCGAGCATTAAACCGATAAGAAGAAGAGAAATTTGTGTACGAACAATTCTGGAAAAGAATAAAATAATCAGTCCAAAAAGGAAAGCACCAAACAATGAATTTATAATTAAGCCGAAGTCTGAAGCGAAGAAAGGAACGCCTGTCATGATGCTTAATGCAACAAATAAGCTGGAACCCGAATTTATTCCAAGAACATAAGGACCGGCGAGCGGGTTATTAAATAGCGTTTGCATCATCAATCCAACAACGGAAAGACATGCGCCAGCAATAAGTGCCATTAACAAACGAGGAGTTCTAAAATCTCGTGCGATAATTTCATTTACAGAGGATTTATCGAATGAGAATAGGCCATTCCAATAATCGTCAATAGATAAATGAATTTGTCCAACAAATAAATGAAGTGCTGCAATTGCAGGTGTCAACAGGAGAATTCCTGTTAGTATTAATCGATGTCTTACTAATGTTGTCACGAATGGTGAAATTAAACTTTTCTACGCGTTATTTTACTCGATTGTAGAAATACATCTCGGTTGTGTCTTTTTCTTCGCTATGAAAAATGGTGGCAAGGTCTTTTAATACGAGGTGAGGCATTGCAGCACTTTGTTCCCAGAATCTATTCATGTTAGAAGAATAGCAATATGTTTTCTCCTCATATGATTTAAGAAAATGCAGTTTATTATTTCTTTCGTTCAATTTTACTTTGGAAGAAACACCAGGGTTGATCCAGTATTTCGTATCAATCTCATTCTTTAATACTTGCTCTAATGAAAACTCAAGACTCGCAGTACCTTTTTGTTTAGCATAACGATAATTACCACCAGCATCTTGAAGTAGCTTTGAAAAATAGCTATCACCTCCCGGAGCATACCATACATCTCCAAAAATACCACCTGCGATTACCGTAGGGGACTCTTTATAGGTTTTTACCACCTCAACTATACTGTCGTACTTTTCAACTACCTGATTAAAGTATTCCTGAGCTTTTTCTTCTTCATCAGCGATAATACCAACGAGCTTTATCCATTCAGCTTTGCCTAAAGGGTGATTTTCTCGCCAATCATATATTGGAATAACAATAATTCCAAGCTTTTCTAATTTCTTTTGAAGAGGGAATTCATCACCAAATCCACTATAGAAGATAATGTCAGGTTTAGCTGCTACAATTTTTTCGAATGAAAAATTTGTAGCGTCACCATAGGTTTCAATCAATTTATTATCAAAACGTTCTAAGATAGTTTTATCGTAGATAAATTTTTCATCAGTAATGCCAATTATGAGGCTTTGCTTTTCCAAAATAGCAAGCATTCCATTCAAAGTAGTTGTAAGGCTGATAATGCGAAGGTCTTTTCCTGAAGGAATTGAAACTGTTTTTTCTACATCGCCTGAGTTAGGATCAATTAATTCTAATCGGTAACCGACATTTGTTCTATTTACATTGAAATTTCTGGCGTAATCGATTTTTATCGAGTGCGACTCTTCGATATTAATATTACAACTATCACACGCCTCGGGCTCACAAGAAAAAAATAAGAGAGGGAGTAGAGCTAGAAATAGTTTATTCATAAAGCAAAGATGCGAAATGTTAGTCAAAAAAAAGACCCGATAAACTAGTTTATCAGGTCTTTTAATTTTTTAGTGAAAATTATTCACCAACTACCTCAAACTTAATTTCAGCTTTAACTTCTTTATGTAAGTTAGCAGTTGCTTCGTATGATCCAACCTCACGGATTGGTTCATCTTTAATTTTCAATGATTTTCTATCGATATCAATTCCTTCCGCTTTTAATGCTTCAGACAATTGAATAGTGTTCACAGAACCAAAAATCTTTCCTTTTTCTCCAGCTTTAGTGACAATCTTTACGGCTGTTGCTTCAACTTTCTTAGCTAACTCTTGTGCTTCAACTAATACTTTAGAGTCTTTATGAGATTTTTGCTTCATGATTTCAGCGTGTGCTTTCTTTGCAGATGCAGTCGCTAAAATAGCATATCCTTGTGGGATTAAAAAGTTACGACCATATCCAGGCTTTACTGTAACCATTTCGTTCACGTATCCAACGTTGTCTACGTTCTTCTTTAAAATTACTTCCATTTGATAAATTTTATCCTGTTATATAATCTATTTTAACATGTCCGCAACGTAAGGAAGTACAGCAATGTGACGCGCACGTTTGATTGCTTGACTTACTCTTCTTTGGTACTTCGCTGAAGTTCCAGTTAAACGTCTTGGTAATATTTTTCCTTGTTCGTTGATTAATTTCATTAAGAAATCAGGGTCTTTGTAATCAATAAACTTGATTTTACTTTTTTTAAATCGACAGTATTTGTCTTTTTTGATTTCGATGCTAATTGGAGTCAAGTAGCGAACATCATTTTGAGCCATCTTTGTTCTTTTTAAATGTTAATAATTAAGCTTTAGCTGCTGTTTCTACTGGTGCAACCTTTTTTGCTCCTAATCTTTTTCTTCTTGACCCAGCATAAGTCAAATGATCGGCATCCATTCTAACAGACAAGAAACGCATTACGCGTTCATCTCTTTTGAATGCAACCTCAAGTTCGCTTAATGCGCTTCCTGGTGCTTCAAATTCTGTTAAAAAATAAAAACCTGTTGATTTTTTTTGGATTGGGTACGCTAATTTACGTAGGCCCCAACTCTCGGAGTGCTTAACTTTTCCACCCAAAGAACCTATTTGGCTCTCGAACTTCTGCACTGCTTCCTTTGCCTGTTCTTCAGACAAAACGGGAGTTAAAATGAAAACAGTTTCGTAAGAATTCATAAAATTGAATTTTGTGTATTAATAATATATTAGTCCTGCTTCTTCTAAACAGGAGCGCAAAGATATAAATTAATTACGAAATAATCAGAACAATCACCATTTATATGGCTTACAGTTATTTATTGATACCATTGGTAAGTTGATGAAATAAGAATATAATCAAAATTCCTATATTTTAACATGTTAGGATTGCAATATAAGAGAGAAGAATATAATATATCCAAGCAAATCTTAATTACCTTACAGCGTCAATCATAAAAGTATGAGAAAAATAAGTTTAGCAATTATCGTCGGATTAGTTTCATTGGTATCAATCGCTCAAGAGACAGCATCTATATTGTTTATTGGGAATAGTTATACTTACGTCAATGACCTACCTGTTTTATTAGAAAGCATTGCTTCTTCAATGGGTGACCAAGTAATTCATGACTCTCAAACTCCTGGCGGTGCTACTTTTCAACAACATGCTAATACGGCATTAACTTATAGTAAAATTAACAGTAATGCTTGGGACTATGTTGTTTTACAAGCTCAAAGTCAAGAGCCGTCGTTTCCTGAGACGCAAGTAAATACAAATACTTTATCTTATGCGCAGCAAATAGCTGACAGTGTTTATGCAAATAATTTCTGTTCTGAAGTGATAATGTTCATGACTTGGGGGCGTGAGAATGGAGACCCTCAATGGGCACCAATATCAACCTTTGAAGGTATGAATACTCGATTAAGAGATGCCTATTTACGCATGTCTGATTCAGTACAAGGTTCAGTTAGTCCTGTCGGAAGTGCTTGGAGGTATGCGCGAGAGAATTTCCCATCAATTAACTTGTATTCAGGAGATGGATCACATCCGAGTTATGCAGGTTCTTATCTTGCGGCATGTACTTTTTATTCTTCAATTTTTAGAAAACCAGCAACCGGTGTTCCATTTATTGGAAGCCTGAGTCAAGCTACAGCGGATAATTTACAACTGGCAGCAACTCTTTCTGTAATGGATAGTCTTGATACATGGAATTTAAGACCAATTTCGGAGCATACAAACGCTGAATTTCAAATGGTCTTCAATGATCCAACTATCGATTTTATCAATCAAAGTACAAAAGCAACTAACTATTACTGGGATTTTGGAGATGGAGAGGTGTCGACTATCGAAAACCCAAGTCATCTGTTTTTATCCAATGGTCAATACGACGTTCGATTAGTTGCAGAAAGCCCTTGTGATACAGACACTACTGTTTATGAAGTCACGATTAATGGCTATCTTGGATTCACGGATTTAGATAAAGGAATAATCAGAATCAAGAATTTAGGAAATGGAATTTTTGATGTCCAAAGTGATAATACTATTATTGAAATGAAAGTATATAACATGGAAGGAAGAGAGGTTAGTTGTCCAATAAATGAAACCACAATTTACTTGTCAAAGTATAAACAAGGAATTTATATATTAAAAATTGAAACGGAGAAAGAGGTCGTTTCTATCCGATTGGTCAATATATAGAGCTATACGTCTTAAAAATTGGAAATAACCCCTGAGGTATTCAACAAAAAAAGGCAATCTCAATTAAGAGAATGCCTTTTGAAACTTTCTGTAATAGAGAATTATTCTCCTAACTCCTTTAACCTTTGATCTCTTTGCATAGGATTCTCATTTGTTCTCCTCTTTTTATACAATTCAAATTTAGTTGCAGCTTGCTTAGTTGGCCAGCTATTATTGCTAACGTCAGTATCAGCAACTTCTAAAAATGGATCTAATAAAATAGAACTTACTTCTTGGTCGAAGATGAAAACTTTAGAAATCTTTTCTTCATTCCTTCTCCATATTTCTGCTGGAATTTTAATAATCTCTGTCGTATTATCAGCAAACGTAAATTGAATTATGATTGGCATTGGCAATCCACCGATATTACTCATTTTTAGTTCGTAGAATTGTTTACCCGAATTCAATAGTTCAAGCTCTTCTTTAGAAAACTTCTTTTTAAACTCCTCGTATTCTTCAATGTCAAGCGCGTCAACCTTGTAAATATCTCTTTTAGCATAGAAATCATCAATATTTGAATCTCTTTCGTTCGCTGTTTCTTTGATGGACTTGTAATTTCGGTCTTTACTGATTAAAGGTGCTTTATCATTATTTACTTTTTCAGCTTTTGCTTTCTCAATATTTGGATCTCTAGTGTCTAGTTCAAACCACTTCACTTCATCAAGGCTGATATCAACATGATCTGTTGTGTAAAACCATCCTCTCCAAAACCAGTCTAAGTCCACTGCAGAAGCATCTTCCATAGTTCTAAAGAAATCAGCCGGTGATGGGTGTTTAAACTTCCATCTTTCGCAGTACGTCTTGAAGGCATAATCAAACAATTCCCTTCCCATTACAGTTTCTCGAAGGATATTAAGAGCCGTAGCTGGTTTCCCATAAGCATTGTTGCCGAATTGCCATATTGATTCTGAATTGGTCATAATAGGGGAGATGAACTCTTTGTCTCCTCTCATGTAGTTTGTTATGTTACGAGCTGGTCCTCTTCTTGATGGGTAATCTCTTTCCCATTCTTGTTCCGTTAAGTATTGCACAAAAGTGTTTAAACCTTCATCCATCCATGTCCATTGACGTTCATCAGAATTAATAATCATAGGGAAAAAGTTATGTCCAACTTCATGGATGATTACTCCCCAGTTTCCATACTTAAGTCGCTCTGAATAAGTCCCGTCTTTTTCAGGTCTTCCATAGTTATAGCAGATCATAGGGTATTCCATTCCCATTTGAGCATTTACTGAAATTGCTACCGGGTATGGGTAGTCGACAGTGTATTTTGAATACGTCTTGATAGTGTGTGCGACTAATTTTGTAGAGAACTGTCCCCAAAGTGGGTTTCCTTCTTTAGGGTAGAATGACATCGCCATTACATTGTTATCACCAACTTTAACTCCTTGGGCATCCCAGATAAATTTTCGTGAAGTTGCAAAAGCAAAATCACGAACATTTTTTGCTTTAAAATTCCATGTTTTACCGGTTTTTACCTTTGTACGTTCATTTATTTCAGCTTCTTCCTGTGTAATAATTAATACAGGTTGATCAGAACTGGCCGCTTCTTTTAATCTATTTCTTTGTTCTGCCGTTAAAACTGAACTTGAATTCTGTAATTCTCCTGTGGCTGCAACTACGTGATCTGCAGGAACAGAAATAGAAACGTCATAATCTCCAAATGGAAGTGCGAATTCACCACGTCCTAAAAACTGTTTATTTTGCCATCCTTCTATATCATTGTAAACGCACATTCTAGGAAACCATTGAGCAATAGAGTAAAGATAATTGTCTTCCTCTTTAAAGTGCTCATATCCTCCACGGTCACTGTGTAATGCTCTATCGTAAATGTTATACCACCACTCAATTTCAAAGGAAACTGAGCTTCCCGAAGTAAGTGGTCTATCTAAATCAATACGCATCATTGTCTTATTAATGAAGTATTTCATCCCACGTCCAGATGTATTTGTTACACTCTCAATTTTATAACCACCTTCGTAGTCAGCGAATCGCTTGCTTACATCACGTATTGATCTAAAATTCTCCATTTTTTCAATTCGAATCAGTTCTCTATCCGATCCTTTAGCACGGACATTCTGATCCAATTGGACCCATAAATAAGATAAATTATCTGGAGAATTGTTTGTGTATGTTATAGTTTCCTTACCAGTAAGTTTCTGTGTATTGTCATCTATTTCAACCTCAATATTATAATCAGCTTTTTGTTGGTAGTAGTTATGGCCAGGAGCTCCAGCAGCATTTCGATATTCGTTTGGGGTTGGTAAGAGTTGTTCTAATTGCGCAAATTTATTTTGTTGCCCAAAAGAGAAAAACGGTAACAAAGCCGCTAGGAAGAGAGATTTTTTAATCATTTAGTTGTTTTTTCTAGTTTAATGTATTGTTCTTTTATATCGTAATTAAAAGGTCGTGTGTAACTTTCTCCGTGATAATAGAACGTTATTTTATTCTGTTGCTCTTGGTAGGTGTCAATCAATAAATCAAAATGAACATCGATATGACCACTAATAGGTGCAGGTTTGGATTCGAAATAAAAATTACTTGTTCCATTCATTGATGTTTCATGACCAATTAGGCTAAATTTCACATCATTCGAAGTACTTACTTTAAAGTGTTTCATTAAATATTGCTCGATCAAAAGAAACTCAGGTGAATTATCAGTCACAAGCGTAATGTCTTTGATTAAAACTGAATTTGAATTAATTGCAGACTCTAAATCGTGTGTTGAAACGGAAAGTGTTGCTTCAAATTTCTCTGTCATATCATTGTAACTTACTTCAGCGAAAGCAAAGTAATAATCATGCGCATACGTTTGGACGCAGAAGAATAAGGAGAGAAGGAATACAATTCTAGTCATAATTGAGAACCCAATATTACTGAATATTTAAGATATATCAACTACCATTCGCCATAATTTAATATGGGAAGGCGGACAAACATATATAACTATAATGATTCGCTAAATTATCTTTATATTAAATCGAATTTCGTAGAATTAAATATTTTTCAAACATCGGGAAATATAAGTGGAGAAAGAATGAATAAGGCTTCAGAATTATTTACTGTCGAAATATAGAGCGTTACGAAAAGGTAAGTCTAAGATTGAGAATTTTAAAATAGAATCCTTTGAAAGAAAGTAAAATAAATCAATTTTTGTTTTGTTAAACAATATGTATATTTGCGACGCATGAAAGAGAATTTTACAAAACTGTCTATTATAATTCCAGCTTATAACGAAGCTAAAACGATCCATTTTATTTTGGATAAAGTAAAAGCTGTTGTGCTTCCAAATGACATTCAAAAAGAGTTAATTATTGTGAATGATTTTTCTTCTGATGGAACAGATAAGGCCATTGAAAGTTACATGAATGAAAATCCTGACTTGAAAATACAATTGTTTAATCAGGATAAGAACTATGGGAAAGGTGCAGCTTTGCATAAGGGAATAGAATTAGCAAACGGCGAATACTTAATTATTCAAGATGCGGATTTAGAATACGATCCTGAGGAGTATATTGACTTATTGAAACCAATTATTCAAGGTGAAGCAGACGTTGTCTATGGTTCTCGTTTTATTGGTGGAAGGCCACATCGAATATTGTTCTTTTGGCATTCAATCGGAAACAAATTCTTAACAAAGTTGTCTAACATATTCACAAATTTAAACTTAACGGACATGGAAACATGCTATAAGTTAATTCGATCGGATATTGCAAAATCGCTTAATCTTAAAGAAAAACGTTTTGGTTTTGAGCCAGAAGTCACTGCAAAACTTTCTCGTTACCCGAAAATTAGAATTTACGAAGTTGGGATTTCATATTACGGTAGAACATATGATGAAGGAAAGAAAATAGGATGGAGAGATGGTTTTAGAGCAATCTTTAGCATTGTGAAATACAACGTATTTAGCCGCAAGTAAATTAATTCTTCTAAAGCTTAGCAGTTTTAGCATTCATTTAAACCATATTAAACAAAACGAATCATGACAATTAAAAATTTCTGCTTGAGTTTATTTATCCTTTTAAGCATTACAGCACAAGCTCAGGATTGGAGCTTAGATACGTATAAATATGGAGAGCAATATGAGGGTTATGTAATTGACAATGAGGGAAATAAAATTGAAGGTTTTATTAAGTATCGAAATCGTTGGGTAATGCAGAATGAAGTTATATTCTACAAAAGGAAAGATAATACGAGTACTAAAACGAAATACTTGGCAAAGGATTTAGTTGAATACAAAGTTGCTGACAAATTATACCATTGCATTAATTACGCTGGAGGGAAAAGCATTTCAAAGAAGGGGAATCTTGTAATTAATCAAGAGGGATGCATTAAGGAGTATCTATGGTATGATCGAGCATCAAGTTATACTATAATGAAATTACGTCCGGGGGAGTCTTCGGAAGAGCTTGGAAATAGAAAATTCCCTTCGACTGTTGTCTTTTATAAAAAAGGAGATGGAATGGGAGTAACAAAGGGCTTCTTTAAAGTTGATTTCACGAAAAAGGCAAAGGCATACTTCTCTGAAAATAAAATTATTGCAAAGAAAATAAAAACAAGTGCAGAAGGTTACACTAAGCCTCAACACATTCCTACTATTATTAAGGAATATAATGAGTCGTGTAAGTAAACGATCCGAAACACGCTTATTTTATCGTTTTCTCTCTTTCTTTTTACACTTTCTATCAATTTGAAATAGAACAGTATTCAATATTTTATCAAGTATTTAAAATACTTTGGATTAGATACCTTATTTATTTAAAACTGCTATGGTCAAATGAATTAAAAGCAGGGCTTTCTTTTTTTAAATGTAGAACTGATAAGTATTCGCTTCAAATGAGAATATCTTCAAGCTCAGAAATGGATGACATCAATAATAAATCTGTATCTTTGTATTGATTTTTAGGTCACAAGGGTGATAAAAAGGAATCTGGTGAGAATCCAGAACTGTATCTGCAGCTGTAAGCGCTAAAAGTCGATTTTAAAGTGCCACTGCCTTTATAAAGGGTGGGAAGGCGAAATCGATTATGCGTAAGTCAGAATACTTGCCTAAAACTTTTTTTATTTATGAAGACTTCAGATTAAAGTCGGTATATATGCTTGCATTTTTGCGAACCAATATCCCTTAACTGATTTTTTCAACGTTAAAATTTTTAAAATTTTTCACGATGAAGAAAATTTACATTATTGCAGCTTCTCTATTCTTAGGAGCAAACATCAACGCCCAACTGGCTGTTGATTTCGAATCATTCACATTATCAACAGAGTCCTTTGACAATGGCTCAGCTGGGGGAGGTGATTTTATTATGGGACAAAACTCAGATGTTATTTTGTCCAATGTTTTTGACCCTAGTTTTTCAAGCTGGAACGGTTTCTCAATTTCTAACATGACGGATATAACTTCTGCTGGATGGGGGAATGAATTCAGTTCCTTTGTGGGAAGTGGTAGCAACGCTTCTTCTAATTACGCTATGTTCTACCCAGAAGGTAGTATAATGGCAAATGCTTCTAATCTTGTTTTTGATTCAATAAAAATAACGAATGGCACGTATGCCGCAATCTCAATGAGAGACGGTGATGCTTTCGGAAAACAATTTGGGTCATCTACAGATGCAAGTGGAGCTGATGATGGAACCAATGGTGAAGATTTTTTTAAAGTATGGATTATTGTTGAGAATTTTCAAGGAACTGAAAAAGACTCGATGGAGTTTTATTTGGCAGATTACAGATTCGCAGACAATAGTTTGGATTATATTGTTGATGAATGGACTAATGTCGACTTGACTGCATTTTCTTTTGCTGTATCGAAATTGAATTTCCGTTTTGTTTCTTCTGATAATGGAGCTGGCTGGATCAATACTCCAACTTATTTTGCTATTGATGATATTTCTTATGAATACTATCTTGGATTAGATGAAGTACAAGTATTGTCTATTAATGCATATCCAAATCCAGTTAATAATTTATTGTCTATTCAAGGTGAACAAGGTATTTTGAGTTTAACGAATGTGAATGGAGAATTACTATTGACTAAAAGTCATATGAATTCGACTCAAATTGATATGACTTTATTTGCGAATGGAATTTATTTCTTGAAATTGGAAAATGATTTAGGAACTGTAATTCAGAAAATAATTAAGTAGAATAATGAGAGGGGTGAGAGCTCCTCTCATTATTTGTTTTAATGAAATTCATTGTTTTCATATTACTATTAATTCCTTTTTGTTCATTTACACAAAAGGACACAACTCAAGCAATCATAGAGACGATTGTTACAGAACAATCTATGCCAAATATTGACAATAATCAGTCTCTCACTAAGAGTGAAATTGATGAGATTTCTGCAGTTGATATCGGAGAATTACTCCAGAAAATTTCTGGTGTAAACTTGAAGTCTTATGGCAGCTTAGGAGGATTGAAAACAGTTTCGATGAGAGGGCTAGGATCTAATCATACATCTATTGTTAAAGATGGTTTCACTTTGAGTAATGCTCAAACTGGTCAGGTAAATCTAGGACAAATTGAGACAGATAATGTTGTTGGGTTAGTTAGTGCTATTGGTGAACGATTCAAAACAATTTTACCTATTTCTGCTCAAATATCAGGAAGTTCATTCCTTATTAAAACTTTTGAAAACACATTGTCTTCTGACACTTTGCAAGTTAGAGCTTCATATAAAAATGGATCTTTTAATCAAAATCATGCTTATTTTGGCGTGAAATATCGTCCAAAAAACATTTCAATTGCCTTACATGGTTCAGGTAAAGTTTCTACTGGAGGCTATGGTTATTCTATTGAAAATGAATTTGAGAACACTACAAGAAAACGACTCAATAATGATTATCAAGATTATTCAGTTGGAGCAAACTTAGCGTATAGATTTAAACAAGGTGTTTCAAGAATTGGTTTTTCTCATAAAAGTATAGAGCAGGGGTTGCCTGGTGCAGTAATCTTGTACAATACGAATCCTGACGAACGATTATCTACAAGGTTGAATCAACTGAATTATGACCTGCAAACTACTATAAATAAGACAGTATTTAGATTTTATTCATCTGCCAGTAAGAGTTTCTTAGAGTATGTAGATTTAACTTATTTAAATGCAATAGGAGGTATAGAGGTAGGGTATACCTCAAGAAAGCTAAATACTGGACTCACGATGAGAGCTAAACTAGGTGATCGATTTTCAATAAATGGTGGACTTGAGTATGACTTGAGTGGGTTAATTTCGAGTGACACTAATTTCGCGAAACCAATAAGAAATCATTTATCAGCATTATTGGCCTCAACTTACAAGATGGAAAAAATTTATTTAGAACTTGGACTCTCCACTCAGTATGTTGATGAACGAAATAAAAATGGACAAGACGGCATTGATCGTTTACGCGTTAATCCTTACCTATCACTTACGAATCGTAGTAAAAATGAAGTCCATTGGAAGCATCATTTTTTCTACAGGAATTCTTTCAGACTACCGTCGTTTAATGAATTGTACTATAACAATATTGGAAACAATCAATTGAAACCTGAGGATGCTCACCAATTAAATTATGGCTTATCATTTGTTCCTGTCAATAAGAATTTAACCTTGTATGTTAAGTCTAACGTCTATTTTAACAGGGTGCAAAATAAAATTGTTGCGATTCCTACAAAAAACCTTTTCGTTTGGTCTATTCAAAACGTAGGATTAGCACATATTTATGGTGGAGAAGTAAATTTACGTGCCAATTACAAAAGCGGACAAAACTGGAGGTACAGTCTCTTTTTCAATTATAACTTTCAAAAAGCACTTGATTTAACCGATAAAGGGTCACCAACTTATAATCATCAAATAGCTTATATCCCTATACACACTGGTAATTTTGATGTGTCTATTTATCGTAAAACGACAGGAGTTCGAATTTCAAATTATCTTGTTGCATTGCGTTATTCACTGAATGAAAATATTCCGAGTAATGTAGTCGAGGGTTTTTTAATAGCTGATGCAACATTATTTCACACATTAAAAGTCAATCAAAAACAGTCAGTGAAAATGCAGTTCACTGTGAAGAATTTGTTTAATCAGTCCTACGCATACATTAGATCGTTTGTAATGCCAGGAAGAAATTATTTAATAACTTTATCTTATGCGTTTAATTAGTTTAATTGTACTATTCATTCTTGTTGGATGCAAGAAAGACAAACCTATAGAGCCAGTTGTAGAATCTGATCTCTCGAATGGAATAGCTGTTTTATGTGAAGGACTTTTTCAACAGAATAACTCGTCCGTTTCATGGGTTAATTTGAGCAATGGAGCAGTTACTAATTCATTCTTTGAAAGTCGAGCAAATAGACTTCTTGGAGATACAGGTAATGACATACAAAGATACGGAGGGAAGGTATATATAGTTGTAAATGTTTCAAGCACAATTGAAGTTCTTGATGCGAACACTTTTTATCCAATCAAGCAGATTTCGATGTTGAATAATGGAGTGGGTAAGCAGCCGCGTTCTATTACGTTTGCAAATGGAAAGGCATTTGTGACTTGTTATGATGGCTTTTTAGATGTAATTGATACATCATCGCTTTCGGTTGAACAAAGAATACCTGTTGGATTGAATCCAGAATCAGTTGCTGTAGCCAATGGTAAAATCTATGTTTCAAACTCTGGAGGGCTCAACGCTCCATTAATGGATTCAACAGTATCTGTACTTGATTTAAACACTTATGCTGAATTAACTCGAATTACTGTAGGGCTTAACCCGGGTCAACTTGTGGTTGATAATGAAGGTGATATTTATAGCATTATACGGGGAGACTTCGGAGCGGTTTCATCTTCATTGACAAGAATAGATACACAAATAGATGTTGTAGCTGATCAATTCTCAATAAACGCATCGAGTATTACCAAAATGAATAATAAATTGCTAATAGGAAATTATGATTTCACCACGCAAATTAACTCTGTCCTTTTGTTTGATGCTCTTTCAGAGACGATCGAAAATAGTAATTATTTAAATTTATCGGAGATTACAACATTGTATGGTATACAATACAATCCAGTCAATGATCTTATTTATACTACAGATGCAATGAGTTTTACCAATACAGGTTTTTTAAGAGTGTTCTCCACAAGTGGAAACCTTATTCAGAGTTATCATTTGGGTTTAAATCCAGTAAAAGTTATTTTTTATGATTAGAATAATCATCCTTTTACTAATTTCCAATTGTTGTTTTTCTCAGTCATTTGAACCTTTGCCAGGCGAAAATGGAAGTATTGCAATACACAAAGATTCTTCATTATTTATTGACTGGGCTGAAAATGTTGTGATTAATAGAGGACCTATGTATATTGAAGATATTAGTCTTGGCAATGCCGATTTTGGATTGGAAAGTGATGGAATTGGTATAGCTGACGGAATAGTTGTATCTCTAGGAGATGGAGGTACAGCAGTTACAACATTCACGAATTTAGTGCTAAATGGACCTGGATATGATTTTGCCATATTTGAGAATGGGTATACTAATGACTATCTTGAGTTAGCATTTGTTGAAGTCAGCTCTGATGGTTTGAATTATTTTCGTTTTGATGCCGTTTCTGAAACATCAACTGATATTCAAAAAGGAAATGCAGACTTTATTGACTGTCGATTTGTAAATAACTTAGCAAGCAAATACCGTGTAAACTATGGCACTCCCTTTGATCTAGAAGAATTATCCGGTATACCAGAGCTTGATATTAATGCAATAAGTCATATTAAATTGATTGATGTTGTAGGAAGCATTAATCCCTTATATGGGAGTTTCGATAGTGAAGGCACTATAGTTAACGATCCATATCCAACACCATTTTCATCATCTGGTTTTGACCTTGATGCAATAGGGATAATTCATTCAACTTTAGCATTGAATGAGAATTCCTTTATAAAAAGTGTCGTTTACCCTAATCCTTCAACAGGATTATTTCAAATTGATAGTGAGTTTATTGGGTTGTTTTTAGTTACTAACATACAAGGAAAAATAATTACTGAAGGGGCTTTATTGAATAACCTAGAATTAGACTTAAGTCAATTTGATAATGGATTATATTATCTAAATATGATTTCTAAAGGCAGCAAGGAACAGATTAAATTATATAAAAAATAATGGTAGAACATCTATCAAAAGACTTTTGGAAAGGAAGATATCAGCTTGATTCAACAGGGTGGGATCTAGGTGAGATTTCTAGGCCTATAAAAGAATATTTCGACCAAGTTGAAGATAAATCAATTCGAATATTAATTCCAGGCTCTGGTAATGGACATGAAGCCGAATATTTACATCAATTGGGCTTTAAAAATGTACATGTTTTAGATTTTGCCAGTGAACCATTAACTAATTTACAAAATAGAGTGCCGAGCTTTCCAATAAAGAATATTCATTGTGGTGATTTTTTCTTGCATGAAGGGGAGTACGATATTATTGTTGAGCAAACTCTATTTTGCGCCATAGATCCAAGATTAAGACAGAAATATGCTGAAAATTGTAGTCGCTTATTAAACCCTGAAGGAATAGTGGTTGGTTTACTATTCATGTTCGAGTTAGACGGAGGACCACCTTATGGTGGTTCCAAAAATGAGTATTTGAAATATTTTAAAAATAAATTTTCCATTATTAAAATGGAGAAATGCTATAATTCTATACAATCTAGAGAAGGTAGAGAATTGTTTATTAGAATTAAAAAATAAATTTACCCAACCTTTTCAAATTAAGTTTCGTTTAGTATATTGATAGTCAAGTTGTATTGAATTTGGATACTTTAAAAAATATTCGTATCTTGTCAATTATTAATTAAACATAAAACACGGCCTATAGTTATAAAATTACTTTAAACACAGTTTGATCAATTTAAAATTGAACTACTAATCAAGTAAGTTATGACTATAAATAATATCGATGACCGTGAGTTAATCAATTCGTATTTAAGTGGAGATGAGAAGGCTTTTGAAGTGTTGTTAACGCGTCATAAAGACAAAATTTACCGTTTCATTTATATGAAAATTAAAGACAATGCCTTAGCTCAAGACATTTTCCAAGATACTTTTATAAAAATAGTGAATACCTTTAAAAAAGGTAAATACAATGAGGAAGGCAAATTTTTGCCATGGGCAATGAGAATCGCTCACAATCTTGTAATTGATCATTTTAGAAAATACAATAAAGTACGTTTAATTTCTGAATCTTCATCAATGAGTGATGATTACAATGTCTTTCACACAATAAAGATGGAAGATGAGAATGTATATGAAGAAATTACACGTATTGAATTAGAGGGGCAAATGGTTGAATTAGTTAATCATCTACCAGAAACTCAAAGAGACATTTTGAAAATGAGAATTTTTAAAGAAATGTCTTTTAAAGATATAGCAGAAATTGAAGATATTAGTATTAATACAGCACTTGGACGGATGAGATACGCGTTAATTAATTTGAGAAAATTAATCGATAAACACGATTTGGTGGTCCATTTTTAATAAGTTTTTGGTTTAACTTATTAAATCCTGCTAATCTTAGCAGGATTTTTTTTTATTCCTACTATAATTTTGTGGTGATCATAAAATGAAGCTTATTTTATCCCGACTCCACCAACTAAAAATCATTCGACTCTCAGAGTTTGAAATAATATAGGTTATATCAAGAATCTAAAAGTAAGTGTAAAAAGTATCGCTACTCATCGTAAATCATATATCTTTCTTTCTTTTCCTCATAGATATCTACTAAAGAAACAAGAATTCCGGTTTCTTCAACTGCGCCAAAGTCATTATTAATAGCTGTGCCAAATGTCTTCATCGAACGAGATAAGTTCATGTATATATTTACTAATGGTGGAATGAATTCTCCTTTTTCTCTAATGAAATTATTTAACACTTTATAACCTTCTTTGAAGTCAAGACCATGTAGTAGCTGGTTAAATTTTTCTGAGTCATAATCCTGAACGAGTGGTATGTGTGGTGTCAATAACTCCTCATTATCCGGGAAATAGAAATGCATAAAATGGAGTAAGAAATCTCTCGCCTCCAAATTATAGCTTGGGTACATTGTTACTTTCCCTACGAAATATTTAATTCGCGGGTTATTTTTAACAATAGCACCGAGACCATCCCATATATTATCTAATGCAAATAATCCCTTTCGTGGGTTTACAGATGGTTGAAAATTAGGCTGAACCCATGACCTTCCTAATTCGATAGTATTTGGAAGGAAATCATTAATAAAACGTTCTGAAAATTTAAAATAATGAGCTGTTGAAAGAGCAATTTCGCCATTTCCTATAACATTGTCACATAATATATAACGGTAACCACCAATGATTTCTTGGTCCTCAGGTGACCATACTATTAGTTGCTGATAACAATTTTCAATAGTGTCAAACTTGTCCAAATCTACAGGATTACCTGTTCCCCCGCCAGCATCCCTAAATGAAATTTCTCTTAATCGGCCAATCTCTTGGACTGTATTTGGTGAATTATGGATGTTTACACAGTAAATTTGGTTCCCTCCTTTGCGTGTTTTCCTTAAATAAGTGCTTGAATTAAGCTCATTCAATATCAATTTTCGGTCTATAGGGTCTATAATTTTCTCCATGCTATAATTGATTTCTTAAATTATATGTCTTATTCTTAATCTCTTGAGCTAAATTTCTATCGTTTTTGTTCTCTTTCAGCTCTTCTGAAGAAATAGGATCACCAACAATAAATTGAACGTGCTTACCCTTTTGCTTGTATAGTTCGTTACTAAGATACAGCATTTCAATATTCATTTTGATTCCAAAAAACTTTCTAATTTTCGCTAATCGGTAAAAGAAATTAGAAAGTCCGCCATCAATGTATATTGGAATTATAGTTCTATTAAATTCTTTGGAATAAGTGACAAACGTTTTTTTCCATGTCAGATCTTGAATTTCGTTTTTTTGTTTTCTGCTTACTAATCCTGCGGGGAAAATACAGACAGCTTGATCAGATTGAAATAATGAATTGATTTGATTTCGAACCGAACCATTCGATTTTCCATGTTTCTCTACACCAACAAACATGCCTTGCATACTTTCAAGATTCATCAAGATATCGTTGACGATAAATTTCAAATCTGTTCTTTGATTCTTAAGTGCGTCTACTAAAACAATAGCATCCATACCCCCAAGAGGATGATTCATTGCAATGACAATCTTCCCTTCCTTAGGTATTTTATCTATACCTTTAACTGAATAAGTCATGTCGATGTATTTCACAACTTCCCCACACCACTCAACTCCATATTTATCCTTGTGCTCCGCAATAAAAGCATTGATTTGATCTTGATGAAGTATACGCTTCAAATAGCGCAATAAAAACTTTGGAATCCATTTAAGAATCTTCTTGTTTTTACTCGCAATTAATTGTTCGATATCGATTAATTTCTCCTTGTTCATTATCAATAATTCAAAAATACACTAAATCAATTATTCTTTGAATCTTATAATAAGATTTTATTCACAATTAATTGCTCACAATTCCTTTTTTATAAAAAGAAAAACTGTTTATTTTTAATCTTTTTTAAACACTCTTTCTTACTTTATTGTAGTTTTGTTTGAACAATTTTTTATTCTTAGTTATGATTGAATTATCAGACCGCTTAAATGCTATGGAGGAGTCCGCGACTATTGCTATGTCAAGAAAAGCACGCGAGTTAAAAGCAGAAGGAAAAGATATTATTTCTTTAAGTCTTGGAGAACCAGATTTTCACACTCCCCAATTCATAAAGGATGCTGCTTTGCAAGCTATGAATGATAACTTCACAACATATACACCCGTGCCTGGTTATGAAGATTTGCAAGAAGCAGTGGTTAATAAATTTAAAAGAGACAATAATTTAATTTATTCTCCTGACCAAATTGTCGTGTCTACAGGAGCAAAACAGTCGATTGCGAACGTTGTTCTTAGTCTGGTGAGTAATGGTGATGAAGTTTTAATTCCTGCACCATTTTGGGTGTCATATATTGAGATAGTAAAAGTTGCAGAGGGGATTCCAGTAATTGTTAATGCTGGTATTGAAAGCGATTTTAAAATTACCGCTGAACAATTTGAGGAAGCCATAACCCCAAAGACTAAAATGATGATTTTCTCTACACCATGTAACCCAACAGGTTCTGTGTACAGTAAGGAGGAATTAAGGGATTTAGCTGATGTCATTAAAAAATACCCAAATTTAGTCGTGATTTGTGATGAAATATATGAGCATATTAATTTTAACTCTAAACATGAAAGTCTTGCTCAATTTGAAGATGTTTATGACCAAGTAGTAACAATAAATGGAGTTTCAAAAGCTTGGGCAATGACTGGTTGGAGATTAGGCTATATTGGAGCAAGTAAGCAAATTGCAAGTGCATGTTCTAAAGTGCAAGGTCAATTTACTTCGGCTCCAAGCTCTATCTCACAGAAAGCTGCAATTGCTGCTCTTAACGCTGACCCGTCTTCTTTAAAAGGGATGATCGAAGCATTTAAGAATAGAAGAGAACTTGTATTGTCAGCCTTAAGAGAAATTGAAGGTGTTAACATTAATGTACCTGAAGGTGCTTTTTATGCCTTCCCTGATGTTTCTTACTTTTATGGTCAATCTTATGATGGCGAAGCAATTAATAATGGTAGCGATTTAGCAATGTATTTATTGAATAACGCAAACGTGGCTTTAGTTACTGGCGAAGCTTTTGGAGATCCCAATTGCATACGTATATCCTACGCAGCCTCTGAAGAAGTATTAGCTGAAGCGATGAAAAGAATTAAAGAGTCATTAGAAAAATTAAACTAATATGAATGTAGATTCAATATTTGAACAGTTTTCTAACAAGAAAATAGTTGTCCTTGGAGATGTTATGATTGATGCCTATCTCAGAGGAGCAGTTTCAAGAATTAGTCCTGAAGCGCCCGTTCCAATAATTGAATTCCAGAAAGCTGAAAGTCGACTAGGTGGTGCTGCTAATGTTGCACTTAATTTACTGTCTTTAGGTGCTCAACCAATTATTTGCTCATTAATAGGAGATGATGATGGTGGTGCTAATTTCATGGATTTATTAAATGAGAAATCGTTATCTTTAGAGGGGATTATACTTGATAAGCAACGAAAAACAACCATTAAGACTAGGGTCATAGGTGATAATCAACATTTATTAAGAATCGACGATGAAGAAATCTCTCCAATTAATTCTAAGCAAGAAAATAGCGTAATTGATCGTGTAAAGAAAATTCTTGATTCAAAAGTTGACGCGCTGATAATTGAAGATTATAATAAGGGATTACTGACAGAGAAAGTTATTGAAACAGTAATTGACTATGCGAATGAATTAGGCATTATCGTTACTGTAGATCCTAAACGTGACAATTTCTTTGCTTATAAGAATGTAACTTTGTTTAAACCAAACTTAAAAGAACTTAAGGAAGGACTCAATGTTGTTTTCGATATAGAAACTGGCAAGACTGATTTTGAGATGGCAATTAATAAGCTAGAGGAGAGGTTGAATAATAAAATTTCGCTCATCACTCTTTCTGAACATGGCGTTTTTATCAAAAAGAACGATGAGATGAATTATACCCCAGCTCACCATAGAAAGATCTCTGATGTCAGTGGCGCTGGAGATACTGTAATTTCTGTTGCGACATTATGTTTAACCGTCGGATTAGAAGTTAAAAAGATAGCAGAAATTTCAAATTTGGCAGGTGGATTAGTTTGTGAGTTGAGTGGTGTTGTTCCAATAAATAAAGATCGACTCAAAGAAGAAGTGTTTAAAATTACTTAAGAATGTCTATCAAAGAGTTTCGAGAAAAAGTAAACTTACTTATTTACGATAAGAAACCAGCCGTTCTAGCAACGCTTTCTGTTCTTAATGTAGCTGTTTCTCTATTCGCTTTATCAACATTAATTTATTACTACGGGTTTCGTTTAACACCTTTCTCAGAAAGCCTTTGTTTTTCAATATTAGAAGGTAGTTTTGCATTCTATGTTTTTCGGTTTTTAGTAAAGTTGTTTTTTGATTTTCATCCACCAACATTCATTCGAACCAATTGGTTTGAGTCTTCTATTATATTACTTTTAATCATAGAAGGGATTGCCTACAACGTCTTTGACACCTTGATTATTGAGCCAATTTTTAGGTCAATTGGATTTGATGATTTTGGAAATTTTTCAATGATTTTTATTCAATTATTTATTTTCATTTTAATTGTTAATAATCTCTTCAAGGAAAAGAATTTCAAGCCATGGATGAAGATTCATCCGGGTTGGTTATTTACTATTTCTATAGCCTTAATGACTATTATTGGTGGCTTTCTGCTAATGTTGCCTGAGATGTCGAATACCGATTCTGGATTAGAGTTAATAGATTCTATGTTTCTTTCAATGTCTTCGGTTAGTGTCACTGGTTTAACAACAGTCGATATTTCTCAAGTTTTATCGTTTAAAGGACAAATTATCGTTTTGATTTTAATAAAACTTGGAGGACTAAATACAATTGCATTTGGAGCATTGATGCTCATTGTAGCGAAGTTTGGAGTAGGGATTAAATACCATGAATTGATCGAAGACTTTGTGAATAAAGATTCCATACTTAAAGCAAGTTCAATGCTGGCAAAAATTGTGCTTTGGGCTACTGCAATTGAAGTTATAGGTATCATAATGCTTTTTATCGGATTTGGTAATGAAGGAGTGTTTGCCGATACTGGAGATCGGTTTTTTCAAGCGGTATTTCATGGTGTTTCAGGCTTTAATAATGCAGGTCTTTCCACGCTGCATGGAGGTATGATGCATCCGGATGTAATCAATAATACTTTTGCTCATACAATTATTATGATTTTATTCTTTTTTGGTGGATTTGGAATGATTTATATGTTCGATCTATTTGAAATAAAGCGCCTAAAGGAACGAATGAGAAAACCATGGAAAACAATAGAGTTTGGAACCAAAATTTCCTTGTACTTTACTTTAGTTTTATTGCTTTTAGGTGCGGTAGTTTTCTTAGCGTTTGAGTGGAACAACAGTTTAAGTGATCAAGGAACAATGCGAGCTATCATTACAGCTTTGTTTGAGTCTATGACAACAAGAAATGCAGGGTTTAATGTAGTTGATACCGCAGCTTTAACACTGCCTGTAGTTATCGTTTTTTTGTTTCTAATGTTTATTGGGGCATCATCTGGCTCAGCTGGTGGAGGTATTCGAACATCAACTTTTGCGATAATGTGGGCAACATTAATTTCAACAATCAAAGGGCGAAGACATACAGAATTGTTTAAACGAACGATTTCTAATGATATTATTCTAAAGGCATATGCTATTTTTCTATTCTTTGCTATGGGAAATGTTTTTGGGACTTTCGCTCTTGCAATAACTGAATCAAACTTATTGGCATCAGGTCAATATACATTTATGGACTTGGTTTTTGAACATGTATCTGCAGCAAGTACTGTTGGACTCTCAACTGGATTAACAGCTGATATGAGTACCGCAGGAAAGGTAGTTTTAATTATAGCCATGTTTATTGGACGGGTAGGTACATTAACTTTGGCTTATCTCGTTGGTAAAAAAGTAATTAGTAAGAATTATAAATATCCTAATGGCCATACAATGGTGGGTTAACATAACTATGATGGAAGAAAATAAAAAGATAGTAAAACCATATAACAATAACGATTCGTCAAAGAAGGAAGAAGTTGCTGAGATGTTTAACAACATTTCGAAGAAGTATGATTTTTTAAATCACTTTTTTTCATTGGGGATAGATAAGATTTGGAGAAAACAATCGATTAAGTTACTGAAAGAATTGTCTCCAAAAAGAATTCTAGACATTGCGACCGGTACAGGTGATTTTGCAATAGCCGCATTAAAACTGAATCCTAAAGAAGTAATTGGTGTTGATATTTCTCAGGGAATGCTAGATGTTGGGATTGAAAAAATGAAGAAAAAAGGCGTTGATGATGTCGTTAGAATGAAACTTGGCGATTCAGAAGAGCTGCCTTTTGAAGATGGATACTTTGATGCGATCACTGTTGGATTTGGCGTTAGGAATTACCAGAATCTTGAAAAGGGACTTGGAGAAATGCTTAGAGTTCTAAAGCTTGGAGGAAAGGTGATTATTTTAGAATTCTCTAAACCTAAAAAATTCCCAGTGAAACAATTTTATGGGTTTTACTCAAGCAAGGTTATTCCATTCTTCGGAAAACGAATTTCTAAGGATGAGCGCGCTTATGCATATCTACCTGAATCAGTAGCCGCTTTCCCTGAAGGAGCTGCATTTGTATCTATTATGGAAAAAGTGGGTTATACAGCTATTGCAGCAAAAAAAGTTTCTGGTGGTATCGCAACAATTTATTCTGGAATTAAGTAAACAATATAAATAAAAAGCAAACGTTTTTGTCTCATGAAATTATTAGCAATTTTCTTATTACTATCCTTTGCCGCTATTTCTCAAAAGGAAAAACCAAAGAATTACAGGAGATTCGATGAGAAAACAATTCATTTTGGCATTATGCTAGGTGCTAATATTGCTAACTTCACAATTCTTCAAGTACCCAACGGATATGAAAAATATGGCTTAAAATCACTTGTGACTAAGTCAACGCCCGGTGGACAAATTGGTATCGTTTCGACATTGAAATTAGGGACTCCAGTGGTTCGATTACGCTTGATACCAACACTGTCTTTTCAAGAGCGAGTCTTAATCTATCAATTCGAAGATACAGACACTACGACAGATATATTTAATGAAGAGCGAATTAATTCAACCAGCATTGACTTTCCGCTGATGTTTCAGTTCCGTACACTTAGACAGAATAACTTTGCTTCATATATTCTGTTAGGAGCTCAGTATTCAATTGATTTACAGACACAGGAGAATTCTAGCCAGAATTTTGATGACCCATTTATTAAATTGAAGCGATTTGATTTTCAAGCACAATTAGGTGTAGGTGTTGAGTTTTTTGCTCCCTTCTTTAAGTTCGGTATGGAGATTAAGTATTCTCATGGCCTGAGTAGTTCTTTCATTCAAGAAAACACCTTTATTGCAGAACCGATAGATCGTTTGTTCAATAAAACATGGTGGTTTTCAATTATTTTTGAAGGATAATGCCGAAAACGATTCAATTTCAAATTTCCCCAGAAGAAGCAAAAGACGAAGGCTTTTTAATGCAAAAGATTAAAAAAGAATTGCGCCTAAATTCCAATGATTTTAATTTTAA
>CAJQQA010000055.1 GCA_905480355.1 uncultured Flavobacteriales bacterium
TATTATATATCAGTATCAAAATGGTTTTCAAGAAATTAATATTGGTACGTACATTAAGTATGGTGCTTTTACATTTGGTGCTTGGTATAGAAATAGAGATGCATTTATCTTAACAATAGGTTTAAGAACAAAGCAATTTAAGATTGGTTACAGCTATGATGTGACGGTTTCTAAACTTAACAATGGTGTTTCAGGTGGCTCACATGAAGTTTCATTGGGATTTAATTTAAACTGTAAATCAAAACCAAAGTCATTTAGAACGATATCTTGTCCATCTTTTTAGATACATAAAATACTAAAACGAATATCGATACTCTTTTCTGGTTTGATGATCGATATTTGAACTAAGGCTTTCTCTCAGGAGTAAGCCTTTTTTTTTGATTAATCTTCGGAATAAACGATTTCCCCATTGATTATGGTTGTTGTAGAATAGTTGTATTGAAATTCACTAGAATTGATGATTGGTCTTTCGAGAATAATCAAAGTTGCATTTTTTCCTTTCTCAATGCTTCCTAATTCATCCTCCTGAAACGCTGCAAATGCTGCCCAAATAGTCATTCCTTTAATGCATTGTTCTACGGTTATTTTTTCACTGGGTAAATATCCTAATCCTGGTTCTCCTTTACTATTTTTCCTTTGAACGGCTGCGTAAATCGTCAAAAATGGATCAGTGTATTCAACAGGGAAATCAGTGCCAATTGCAATCATACCAAATTGTTCTAGCAGTGTATTGTAGGCATATGCTCCCTCCAAACGATCTACTCCAATTCTACTCTCAGCCCATGCTTGATCAGAAGTAGCGTGAGTAGGCTGTACACTTGGAAAAACTCCTGCTTCTGCGAATAGCTTGAAATCCAATGGGTCTACGATTTGGGCATGCTCAATTCTCCAACGATGATCTGGAACAACTGAAAACATTCTTTGATAAATTCCGAGCATTACTCGATTTGTCGAATCTCCAATAGCATGAGTATTCATTTGGTATCCTGACTTCTCACAAAGTTTCGCGATTTCTTTCATACGAGAAAGAGATGTTGTTAAGTATCCATGATGATCATGTTTATCGCTGTATACATTTTTCAAGAATGCTCCTCGTGAACCTAGTGCACCATCTCCGTAAACTTTAAATGAACGAATTGTTAAGTTTTCTTTTTGATAAATTCCATTTTCTTTAGCAAAAGCTATGTTTTTCTCCGTTGGTAAAAGCATTCCGTATATGTCAAGAACTAACGATCTATCTTCAATCATTTCCTCAATTAATTCAACTTCAAAATGTTTCAATCCCGCTTCATGGACACCGGTAACACCATAGCCAAGTAGTTCATCTTGTACTTCAAGAATCGCCACTTTTAATTCAGCTTCTGGGAAGTCAGGTAAGATGTCTAAGATTGGATTCATTGCGTTGTCTACAAAAACTCCGGTAGGAGTTAACGTTGTTATTGGGAGGTGAGAATGAATATCAAGAGGAGTATAGACGCTAGTGATGACATATCCTCCTTGATTTAATTCTGCATCTTCTCTAAATTTATTAATAACATCAGATTTTTTAATCAAATAATCATTTGCCAATAAGGCATGACCATCAATTCTAAACAGACAAACAGGTATGTTTGGAAATAATTTATTTAATCGCTCATTTGTTGGCATTTCATCTCCCCATTTTGACTGGTCCCAACCTCGACCAATGATAAACTTTCGATTGTACTTACTTTGGTATTTTTCAATTCTTACAAGCATTTCATCATAGGATTTACATCCGACAAGATTAACACTTAGTTTTTGCCTTGCATATGACATGATATGACCATGTGCATCTGTAAATCCAGGATAGATATCTTTAGACTCAGCATCGATATATTTCTCTGCATCGTATTTGTTTAGAATTTGTCGTTCTGCTCCAACTTCTATGATTTCACCATTTTTTATTGCTATAGCTTCAAATATTTCGCTACCATCATTCATCGTATGGATTTTGGCATTGTGAATTACTAAATCTACTTTTTCACCCTTCATACAGGACTGAATAAAGGGGAGAATGCATATAAAAAGAAGAAGAATATTTTTCATAAGAATGTTTTTCTCAAAAGTAAGAAGAATTAAAAGGTATTTCGACTTCGCTCTATAACCTTTTAATTAATCAGATAGGTTGAAGAAATCGAAACGTAAATGAGATCACATTTTTAGTAGGACATCGAGCGCAGTCAAGATGCCTTGCTAAAACTCAACCAAACGTTATAAGTGAAAAGCAAATAGCCAAAATTGACAAACTAATCCATTACTTTTTACTAATTTTGCAACTTATAATTTTGAACTATGGAGACTCCAAAAACATACGAACCAGGTATAACAGAAGATAAATGGTATGCTCATTGGCTGGAGAAAGGATATTTTCATTCTGAACCAGATGAAAGAGAGCCGTATACTATTGTGATACCTCCACCTAACGTTACCGGGGTCTTACATATGGGGCACATGTTAAACAACACCATTCAGGATGTTTTAATTAGACGCGCTAGAATGATGGGTAAAAATGCATGTTGGGTTCCAGGTACTGATCATGCATCTATAGCTACCGAGGCAAAGGTAGTTTACAAGCTTAGAGAAGAGGGAATAAAAAAATCTGATTTAACCAGAGACGAATTTTTAGCGCATGCTTTCAAATGGAAGGAAAAGCATGGAGGAATAATCCTTGATCAGCTAAAGAAACTTGGTGCTTCATGTGATTGGGAAAGAACGAGCTTTACAATGGATGAAGATTATTCTGAGTCTGTAATTGATGTTTTTATCGATTTATACAATAAAGGAAAGATATACAGAGGTCTCAGAATGGTGAATTGGGATCCTGAGGCACTAACGGCTTTGTCAGATGAAGAAGTTCTGCATAAGGAAGTTAATTCGAAATTGTTTCATGTACGCTACAAAATTGAAGGAACAAATGACGATTGGTTAACAATTGCTACAACAAGACCAGAAACGATTTTAGGTGATTCTGCAATCTGTGTGAATCCGAACGATGCTCGATACGCAAATTTGATAGGTAAGCATGCTATAGTTCCAATTTGTGGACGTAAAATTCCAATTATCGCTGATGATTATGTCGATATGGATTTTGGGACTGGCTGCTTAAAGGTAACACCAGCTCATGATGCGAATGATTATGATTTAGGTAAGAAGCATAATCTGGAAACAATTGAAATTCTCAACGAGAATGGATCATTGAATAAAAATGGTTTACATTATGTAGGTATGGACCGCTTTAAAGCCAGAAAAGCTATAGAAACTGAATTACATGAGAAGGGATATCTTACAAAAACGGAAGACTACATCAATAAAGTTGGCTATTCAGAAAGAACTTCAGCTGTAATTGAGCCACGTCTATCTTTACAATGGTTTGTTGAGATGAAAGATTTGTCTAAGAAAGCATTGGATAATGTAATGGATGGTGATATTCAATTTCATCCTGAAAAGTTCAAGAATACATATCGTCATTGGATGGAGAACATTAAAGATTGGTGTATTTCACGTCAGCTTTGGTGGGGGCATCAAATTCCAGCTTGGTACTATGGGAAAAATGAAGATGATTTTGTAGTTGCGAAGACGATAGAGGATGCCATTAAGATGGCCTCTGATAAATCAGGAAGAAGTATTGAAGCAAATAAATTGCGACAGGATGAAGACGTTTTAGACACATGGTTTTCTAGCTGGATGTGGCCAATATCTGTTTTTAATGGATTAACAGATCCTAAAAACGAGGAGATTAATTACTATTATCCAACCAATGACATAGTTACAGCGCCAGAAATTATGTTCTTCTGGGTTGCGAGAATGATTATTGCGGGAAACGAATATATGGATGAGATTCCTTTTAAAAATGTTTATTATACAGGAATTGTTCGTGATAAATTAGGACGTAAGATGTCTAAATCATTAGGAAACTCTCCGGATCCTATTGATTTAATCAATAAGTATGGTGCCGATGGTGTTCGAGTAGGTGTTTTAATTTCATCACCTGCAGGTAATGACTTACCGTTCGATAGTTCTCAGTGTGAGCAAGGACGTAATTTCACGAATAAATTATGGAATGCTTACCGTTTAGTTGATTCATGGGAAGTTCAAGAAGATTTGGAGCAACCGGAATCATCAGTTAAAGCGATTGAATGGTTTGAGTCAAAATTCAATCAAGAGTTGAATAAAATTAATGGGCAATACGATAAGTTCAAGATTTCAGAAGCTCTGATGACTTCTTATAAGCTGGTTTGGGATGATTTCTGTTCTTGGTATTTGGAAATGATCAAGCCTGGGTATCAGCATCCAATTGATGCTAAGACATTGAATGCAACAAAATCATTCTTTGAAAAACTATTGAAGGTACTTCAACCATTTACACCATTTATAGCCGAAGAATTGTGGCATTTAATTAAAGAAAGAGATGAAGATATCGTTGTAGCCCAATGGCCAAGTCTTGGAACTATTGACGAAGACGTTCTTGCTAAATTTGATTTGGCGAATGAAGTTATTACTAATATCCGTAATATTCGCAAGAAAAATAATATTGCAAATAAAGTTAAATTGGAATTATTCATCAAAAAGAATCGTGCCATTAATCAAGATTTTGATGCTGTTCTTATCAAGATGAATAACCTGCAAGCGTTAGAGTATGTAACGGATAAGGTAAGCAATTCTAATTCATTCATTGTCAGTCACAACGAATACTTTGTTCCTTTTGGAGAAACGATTGATGTAGAAGCTGAAAAAGAAAAATTAACCGAGGAATTAAGCTATACAAAAGGCTTTTTGAAAAGCGTCGAAAAGAAATTATCAAACGAACGTTTTGTAGCAGGTGCACCTGAAAAAGTTGTGGCTATAGAGAAGCAGAAGGCGGCAGATGCAATCGGGAAAATTACTATACTTGAAGAGAAGATTGCAGGGCTTTAGAATATAGCATTTTGCTGTTTAAATAGTCAACTTTCAATCATGTTAGAACGCCATCCACATCAATCTCATTTACTCTCCTGTATTACACTAGAGCTTAAGGAGCAGGAGCAGCGTTATAAAATTGATCCTAATTCAGGTTTAAAAAAACTTCGGACTCTTGGAGTGCTTTTGCATCCTATCAACGTGACTCGAAAAAGCTTTGGATATTCGGATTATCCAGAAGTTTCTTT